>JAQWRR010000076.1 GCA_029243585.1 Gammaproteobacteria bacterium | reverse complement strand
TTTGCTAGCTCACTGAGTCGAGCCTCAATTTCACTCAGCGTACTAGCTCCGTAGAGATTAGGTTCTCTTTGCCCCAGTAATTGTAGGTTCGGGCCGTTAATTAATAGTAGATTTGACATTTTCTATTTTCGACGAAGATATAGCATATATTACACTTTTTCGAAGAATTTAGCGAAAAATAGGAGATTTTTTTAAGGTTGGGTTGTCAATAAAGCCCGTGCTGTCTCTATATCAGTTGCGCCGTTTGCTAGATCTGAGAGCACATCACTTAGATGCTCAAGGTCTTCCGGGAGGATTTCTCCTGTATGAACTCCTAAGATTCTACCCTCCTTATCAGAAAATACAGTAAAAGGGAGCGCAAAGAACTCTACTCCAAAAGCGCCTGCGGCATTCATGGCATCTGATTCCCCGACAAGAATCGGGTAATTGAATTCCATATCAGCCGCAAAATTTTGAACTGCCTCAAGGTTATCAATGGCAATGCCAACAACCTGAACAGGGTAATCAACATGTTGTTCCTGAAATTCTTTAAGCAGCGGGATTTCTCTTAAGCATGGTGCACACCAAGTAGCCCAGAAATTTATGACAAGTGCATTTTCAGGCCAGCTCTGTATAGACCTCATACTGCCAGTTAGGTCGGCTAGTGAAAATTCTGGAAGCGAACCTAGTTCTTGTGTTGGCATTACTGCCTGAGTTGTTTGTGATTCGCTTATTTGAGGTTCGGGGGACCGCAAGATCATACGATACCCAAGGTATGCTACAACAGCCGCTAAGCTTAAAAGTATTGTAAAAATTGCGCTGCGTGCCATAAGGAGTTACCAGTTTTTAAGGCCTAATTTTATAATGAAGATACTTGTAGAACATGTGAACTGAATTCCTCTGCGCCTACAAAACCAACAAGTTTATACGCTTCTAACTCTTGTCCCTGTCGATCAAAAAAGGCGATTGTTGGTGGCCCAAAGCTTGAGAAATATTCTAGTAGTGCCTGGTCATCATCATTATTATCAGTCACATCTATTTGTAGCAGCATAAACGGATCTAAAGCTGCAATAACTGTTGTATCAGGAAATGTGTATCTTTCATACTCCTTACATGCGACACACCAGTCAGCCGTAAAGTCGACCATGACCGGTGTTCCAGTATTTGATGCGTCTGAAAGCGCCTCTTCTAGTTCAGCGACAGAGCCTATAGATTGGAAAGGCAGATAGGAGATACTCGCATTATTTGTCGATCCTGCAAGAAGTGTTCCTTGTGGGATCGGGTTGAGAGGATTGTTGCCGCCAAGTGTGGCCCCAATAATCATTAGTGCGCCGTACAAACAGGCTAGTAGGCCCAGGCCCTTTCCAAGTCTTTGTGTGGAGGAAGGTGATTTAGGTAATGCCTCAAATGCCCCTAGAAATACGCCAGTAAGAAACACGAGCAATGCCCAAAGGGTGAGAGTGATGCTTCCAGGCAGTATTCGTTCCATCATCCATATTGCAAGCCCTAGCATCATAACCCCAAAGGACGCTCTAACCATATTCATCCACGGACCAACCTTGGGTAGCAGTTTTCCAGCGGAGGCGCCTACCAGTAGCAATGGAGAGCCCATGCCAAGACTTAAGAAAAACAGTGCGCTTGAGCCTCTTAGTACGTCACCGCTTTGGCCAATGACTGCCAGTGTAGCAACTAGTGGTGGAGCGACGCAGGTAGTGACGATGAGTGCCGATAAGGCTCCAATGATTGCTACACCGATAAAGGTCCCGTTCTTTTGACTATTTGCCATGTTTGTTAGGCGGTTTTGTATAGGTGCTGGTATCTGTAATTGGAAAACACCAAACATTGCCATGGATAAGACCACAAAAAGTCCTGCAAATAGAGTCAAAATCCAAGGTTGTTGAAAAATAGCTTGTATCTGTCCACCGGCAATTGCTGCTAACGCACCAGCACCTGTATAGGTAACTGACATACCCATTACATAAGATAATGAAAGCATGAACCCTCTTGCAGGTGTCACGTTTGCTCCTTGTCCAGCGATGAGTCCTGAAAGAATTGGAACCATTGGTAATACACATGGTGTAAATGCAAGTAGCAGGCCGAGGCCATAGAAAATTCCTAGGACAGCCCACAGAGGGTAGTTCATGATGATGCTGGCTAGGCGGTCTTGTTCGGACACCATGAATGGAGTCGAACCGCTTGGAGCCGAAGCATCGAAAACGTTAGAAGCAGGGATCCCCAAATCGCGTGTAACATTGATTAAGGGGTAACAGATACTGTCTACTTTACAGCCTTGATAGTAGGCATCCAGTTGAACATTAACTTCATTTGGTGATGCTCGAGAGAATGGAATTTTTACCTCGACATAGTCGTAATAAACTTCTACTTCTCCAAAATACTCGTCTTCAGTTAGTACGCCACTTGGGAAACGAGGCGTTCCTATTTGAATCGGCCCATCGACGCTGAACTCAAATTTATTCTTATACAGATAATAACCAGGCTGGATTATCCAACTTAATGTAATTTCATTGGCCCGCTCAACCCTAGGGTCCATGATGAAGGCTTCATCGGGAGGAAGGATGTCAGCGTTAGGGTTAACCTGGGTCAGAAAATTAGACAATATTGACCCGCCACCTGAGCTGTTAGGAGTTAAAGCTACAGTGCTATCCCAGCGTTGTGGTGGATAGCAGAGACCAATATCGGCGCAGCCTTGCAGCATCAACCGGAACCCTATTTCTCTTATACCTTCGGTTTGTTGATATGGGATGCTAATCTGGAAACCATTACGGTATGTTTCCATAACGCCAAAGAATTCGTCTTCATAGATTTGTCCATTCGGGAATTCTGCTGCACCCAAAGTTATATCGTTGGTCAATGCTTCGAAGCCGAAACGTTCACGATATAGGTAATAGCCATCCTCGACCTGGAAAGTGAGGGTGATCTCTCCCTCGCTAGCTTCTATGGTATAAGGGAAAGCAGCTTCTGGGCGTAATATTTCCTGAGCCATTGATATTTTGCAGGCAAGCAAAGACATGGTTAACAACAAGGCTAAAACCATAAAAAATTGGCGGTTTGTTGTATTAATCCTCATATTATTCCATATCCATAAGGCCAATTCAGACATGCCGATGCATGTTTAAAATATCAAAGTCGCATTAGCTCAAATGTAAATATCTCATGATTATTGCAAGGCTAAGCATAACGGGGGAGCACTCTACTGTCATGATTTTAAAGCCGGGAAGCCTTGAAATCCCGTCAACCGCCCCTATTATTAGCACTCTATTCGGTCGAGTGCTAATGATTAGCTTGGCCAATTATGAGAATTGTTAGTTAAATCATAGTCTTGGAAAATGGAGACCCATCTATGAAGATTCGTCCGTTACATGATCGCGTCGTTATTAGGCGCACTGAGGAAGAACGAACCTCCCCTGGAGGCATCGTAATTCCAGACGCTGCGGCGGAAAAACCCATTAAGGGTGAAGTACTCGCCGTTGGCAATGGCAAACTGTTGGAGAATGGTGAAGTTAGACCGCTAGACCTTAAGGTTGGGGATAACGTGCTGTTCGGCAAGTACTCGGGTACAGAAGTCAAAGTTGATAGTGAAGAAGTTGTGGTCATGCGTGAAGATGACGTTATGGCTGTAATCGAGGGCTAAACCCCGCAGATCTGACACCCGTTTATAAAAGAATTTAGGAGAGATGAAATGCCGAAAGAAGTGAGATTTGGTCATGAGGCACGTCAGCGGATGCTTAAGGGCGTCAATGTGCTGGCCGATGCCGTTAAAGTGACCCTTGGCCCTAAGGGCCGAAATGTTGTATTAGAGAAAAGCTTTGGGGCGCCCACCGTTACTAAAGATGGTGTCTCGGTTGCAAAAGAAATTGAATTAGAAGACAAGTTCGAGAACATGGGAGTTCAGATGGTTAAGGAAGTTGCTTCCCAGACCTCTGATGCTGCTGGTGATGGAACTACCACTGCCACAGTGTTAGCTCAGGCTGTTTTAACAGAAGGGCTAAAGGCAGTTGCAGCGGGCTTTAATCCAATGGATTTGAAGCGTGGCATAGACAAGGCCGCTAAGGCATTGGTTGCAGAGCTTCAATCTTCATCACAGCCATGTGAAGACGATAAGGCCATTGCTCAGGTAGGCACTATTTCCGCTAACTCTGATCAGGAAATTGGTTCTATTATTGCAGAAGCGATGGATAAGGTTGGTAAAGAAGGTGTTATTACTGTTGAGGAAGGCTCTGCGCTTGATAATGAGCTTGAAGTTGTTGAAGGAATGCAGTTTGACCGTGGTTATTTATCTCCGTATTTCATCAATGATCAACAGAGCCAATCAGTACAGTTAGAGAATCCTCATGTTCTGATTCATGATAAAAAGATCTCTAATATCCGTGACCTCCTGCCTTTGCTCGAGGGTGTAGCAAAATCCGGTCGTCCATTGTTGATTATTGCTGAGGATGTTGAGGGAGAAGCCCTCGCTACGCTGGTAGTTAACAATATCAGAGGCATAGTCAAGGTTGCTGCTGTGAAAGCCCCGGGCTTTGGTGACCGTCGAAAGGCTATGTTACAAGATATTGCAATTCTTACCGGAGGCCAGGTTATTTCTGAAGAGGTTGGTCTGTCACTTGAGAAGGCAACTCTTGAAGATCTTGGAGAATCTAAAAAGGTTCAGATCAGCAAAGAGAATACGACTCTCATAGATGGAGCTGGCGCTGCCGACGATATCAAGGGCCGGGTTGATCAGATTAATTCGGAAATTGAAGAGTCATCTTCTGACTATGATCGAGAAAAGTTGCAGGAACGTGTAGCAAAACTTGCGGGCGGCGTAGCCGTAATAAAAGTTGGTGCAATGACTGAAATCGAGATGAAAGAGAAGAAAGCTCGAGTAGAGGATGCACTTCATGCAACTAGGGCCGCGGTTGAAGAGGGTGTTGTGCCCGGCGGCGGTGTGGCATTAATTCGCGCTCTTAAAGCTTTTAATAAATTAGAAGGCGATAATGAGGATCAGAATGTTGGCATAAAGATTTTACGGCGTGCTGTTGAAGAGCCATTACGTCAAATCGTAGACAATGCTGGCGAAGATGCTTCTGTAGTGCTTAATGCTGTTGCCGAAGGAAAAGGCAACTATGGCTTTAATGCAGGTACAGGCGAGTATGGTGATTTAGTTGAACAAGGAATCATAGATCCTACTAAGGTGACACGCCTTGCGCTCCAGAATGCCAGTTCGGTAGCAGGTCTTTTGTTAACAACAGAGGCTATGGTAGCTGAACAGCCAAAAGATGATGCACCAGCACCACCGATGCCTGATATGGGTGGCATGGGTGGCATGGGCGGCATGATGTAATCATCGCCCTTGATGCAAACGTCATTGGGTCCGCCATTGTGCGGGCCCTTTTTTATTTCACCATGCGCCAATACGGAGATTCGGTGGGTGTCATGCGGCCCTGCGTGCGGATGTCCACCGGTTCGATTCCGGTACCCGAATCCAACAAACTAAAGTACCTATCCGCTTGTTTCCTCATATTTTTCTCATACACACTCGATACACACTTTTCATTGTGTGTATGAGCGGAAGCACCGCGTTGAACACAGTAATTTATATGTGGTGTTTTC
>JAQWRR010000074.1 GCA_029243585.1 Gammaproteobacteria bacterium | reverse complement strand
GATGATGAGAATCTTTATATTGGCGCACGTCTTTTTGATAACAATCCTAGTGGTATTGCAGCTCGTCAGCTGATTCAAGGTCAATCAGTTGAGGCTGATGATCGCATTGAATTGATCATTGATCCGTTTAATAACATGAGGTCGGGATATAAATTTCAAGTCAATCCTAATGGAATAAGGTATGACGGGGTTTTTGAAGGTCCGATTCGAGTCAATCCGGATTGGGATGGTATCTGGTATGCCGAGTCTGCTTTGGATGATCAAGGTTGGACTAGTGAAATTGTAATTCCATTTAAGACGCTGAATTTTAATCCTGAAAGTTCAGAGTGGGGATTTACTATTGGTAGGGGAATACCCCGCAAAACTGAAAAGATCGCATGGACATCTTTTGATAGGGCCATCAATCCTGGCGTTACAGGAATTCTAAGAGGGATTTCTGGCATACAACAGGGTAAGGGCTTGGATATTGTGCCGACGATCAGTATGGCAACTAATCGAGATTATGTGACGGTACTAGATGATAATGCGATAGACCCGGCATTGGATGTTTTCTATAACTTTACACCATCACTTACTGGTGTACTCACACTAAATACGGACTTTTCAGCTACAGAAGTAGATGACAGGCAGGTAAACCTCACTCGTTTTTCTTTGTTCTTTCCAGAAAAACGTGATTTTTTCCTTCAGGATAGCGATATATTTGATTTTGGAGCGGTTCAGAGAAACTACGGTGGTATGGGTAGGAGTGGAATCCCTTTTTTCTCACGCCGCATTGGTTTGAGTGATGCAGGTAATCCGGTAGATTTAAATATAGGCGGTAAAATTACAGGTCGTGCGGGTCCTTTGAATATTGGATTGCTCGCTGTGGAGCAAGCGGGTTACCAGGGCAAAGATGAGTTTGTAGCTGAGACAGATCTGTTTGTAGGTAGAATATCAGCAAATATTTTTGAGGAATCAACTGTTGGAGCAATTTTTACGGAAGGGGACCCACGCTCTAATCTTAATAATTCAATGGCAGGTGTGGATTTTCGTTATCGCAATACTAAATTATTATCAGGACGGTCAGTCCAGGCTGCTGCTTGGTACCAAGAGTCTGATAGTTATGGAGTAACAGCCGATCAATCTTCTTGGGGGATGGAGTTTGAACTTCCATCAAGTGAGGGTTTATTTTCTCGTTTTGAATACGAGGTTATTGAGAAAAACTTTAACCCCGCACTCGGTTTTGTTAATCGTTCAGGTTTTGAACGTAAGAGGGTCTGGGGTGGTTATAGGTACCGCCCAGTCGGGCACCCATGGATTAGAACTATCATGACTTTTGCCGCGTTTGAGCAATATCATCATGATAAAAACGGTAGTCTAGAGTCTCAAAACCTTTTTTATAGGCCACTTCGTATAGAAAATAATAGTGGTGATACATATAGCACAATGTTCAGAGATCAGACGGAGGTTTTGTTGGAACCATTTGAGATATCAGAAGGTATTTTTCTCCCGACTGGAAGTTATGAATATAAAAGTTATGAGCTTGAGTTTGAGGGTGCACCGGAACGGACTTTATCTCCAAAATTTATGCTTGGTACAGGTGATTTTTTTAATGGTGATCGTTCTGTCATAGAGGGTGCTCTAGACTGGCGTCCTAGTAGCCGGTGGTTTTTGGGGGTTGGTTATCAATACAACGATATTTCATTGCCTGTGGGAGATTTTTCTACTCGTGTGATTCAGGCACGAGCTAACTTAGCATTTAATGCTAGGTGGTCATGGATGAATATAATCCAGTATGACAATGTTTCTGATACGGCAGGAATAAATAGCCGATTGAGATGGCATCCAGAAGCAGGGGAGGATCTTTACATTGTCTGGAATCATGAGTCGACTGCTTTAGCTGCTTTTCGAAGATTAGAGTCACGTGCAACAGAGTTTAGTATTAAATACAGCCGAACCTTTCGCTTCTAGGAATTAATTAATCATTAGCAGATTCTTAACCATCCTGTTTATTTAGCATTTCTGATAACCAGGAAGGTGTTCCTTAGCTAAAATAAAACTCAAATTAATATTTACTGATTGTCAGATTCTAAAAAGTTTTCAAATTGACTGAAATCTAAATAATCACCTGAGCAACTTATTTCACTAAGTTCCCAATGCGCAGGTGCTAAACGGTAGTAGAGTTTTTCAGCAACCCAAGGCTCTGATAGTGCGATAGGATCCTCCATTATGATCTCTACTTCTAAGTTCATGTTATCTATGCGGCGAAAAATCTCAGTTACATTTAATTGATCGCTATGTTGATAACCAGACCTATCGATCCAGGTTCTTTCATCGATTCCCACTGTTGTAATTGTAAAGGTAGTGTCATTGTCCCATTGACCAATAGAATGACCTAGCCAGAGGGGAATCGGGTCCTCAGGATGTTCACGACCATCCGTGAAAATTCGTCGTACAGTGTGATCGTATTCATAAAGAATAATCATCTGTCTATCCGTATAGACAATTTCAAATGGATACGGGTGGAAATAAACTCGCGGTACTCCAGGGGGATAGCAGCGAGTCAGTACAGGATCATTTGTATCTGAAAGGGAGTAACCGCCAGCATTTGAATTTCGTGATTCCGAGAATTTTTCCTGTCCCCAGGAGGTTACTTCAGGTGGATTAGGAGTCCAAGTCGAGTTGCTGTAGAACTCACCTTCTGGTCTAAGCCGCGTCCAAACACCTGATAGGTCTCGTGTAGGTGGCGGACCATTCTCCAAAGCCCTTATTTCAGCGGGTGTTCCAGTACCAAATTGTGCATGGCTAATGGTAAGCACAGATAGTTGTAGTAATACTATGCCGAAAAAGAAGATTTTCTGAATCATCTGACTCATTCGATTATCTCTAGTTGAATTCATTGTTGTTCCTCATAGTATACTGATGTAAATAGTAAGAACGTTCGTTTGGGAGAGTTGACAATGAAAACATATTATTTCTCGGGACTTTGTTTTAGGCGCTTTTTTTGTCTTATAACCGCATTTATTTTAGCAGCATGCGCTGGTGCTCAAGAAGAACCGGAACGTTCTATCGTAGAAATAGGAGAAGATCTTTATCGTGCGCAGAACGGTGGACATTACACTGTTTTTCTAGTTACAGATGAAGGAATTATTCTTTCTGACCCTATTAATACTGATTTTTCTATGTGGTTGAAGACAGAGTTAGATAATCGCTTTGGTATGCCAGTCAGATACGTGCTTTATAGCCACCATCACTGGGATCATGCAAATGGAGGTAGCGTTTTTGAAGAAACGGCCCAATTTGTAGGTCATGAAAATATGCTCGGCCAACTTGCTATGCCGTCAGTCGACACTGTTCTACCAGCAGATGCTTTAGGGATGGATTCAAATGGTAATGGTCAGTTAGAGCAATCCGAAGCAAGTGGGTTCTATGGCGCTCAATTTACTTTGTTTGATGAAGACAGTAATGGCGTAATCAATGGTGCAGAGGCAACTCGTGGAGCGCTCAAGAATGTCATAGCTCCTGGCCTAACATATAAAGATCGTTTGACAGTTACTTTAGGTGGTAAGAGTGTAGAACTTATCTACACGGGAAATATGTCTCACACAGATGATATGAGCATCATTAGATTTGATGACCCTGGTGCTATTTTTGTAGTGGATTGGATTAGTTTGGGCAGAGTTCCATTTAGAACCTTATTTGTCAGTAATCGCATGACCCAAGGAAGTGGAATGCTTGACTCTTGGCTTAATGCAATTCGTATGGCTGAACAGCTAAATTATGATGTAGCCTCAGGTGGTCATGGGGTAGTAGGTAATAAATCTGATGTCACTGCTTTCAGACATTATCTTGAGGAAATGAGAGAGCAGGTAGCTGAGGCTATTGCTATGGGTCAATCATTAGAAGAAATGCAAGCATCTATTTTAATGGAGCCATATTCTGACTGGATCAACTATGATGGACATCGAGTCGAAAATATTCAGGGAATGTATGACATGTTAATCCAGTAAAAATGGGGTAACTTATTCTTTGAAAAAATCCAGCTAATTACCTGGGCTATTTCCTCCACGGGCGTCCGGAGCATCATTTTGGGGCAATTCAGAAATGAGCAGATCTTTTATATCTTTAATTTCTGGTTCTTCTGTTAGGTTAAACCACTCGTTTGGGTCTGTTTCGAGATCATAGAATTCGTCTGAGCCATCAGAGTAACGAATATAGCGATAGTTGCCTTGGGTAACAGCATGGTTTCGATAGCCATGGGTGGTGATGACAGAGCGATCCCATTCCAATGCTGGGTTTTGCAGGATAGGGACTAAGCTATCACCTTCAACATGATTAGGTGTTTCAAGTCCGGAAAGTTCTGTAAGCGTTGGGTAAATATCCATAAGAGAAACAGTAACGTTGGATCGAGAACCGGGCTGGGTAAAGCCAGGGGCAACTATAATCAGAGGAACCCGCGTGGACTCATTCCAGAGAGTATGCTTGCGCCAACGGTGTTTTTCTCCTAAGTGAAACCCATGATCTGACCATAAAATTATTATGGTGTTATTCTGGCGGCCGCTTTGTTCGAGTGCATCGAGTATATGGCCTAACATCGTATCTGCAAAACTAATGCTGGCGAGGTAAGCACGAACACCTTCTCGCCAAAGTTCTGCTTCTGTTATCCAATCATGCATTTTCATGGTAGGCATAGAAATAGTAGATTGGGCTTCTAACTGTTTAGCATAATCGGACAAATCATCAAGATCACTTTCCAAAAATGGTGGAAGCTCTATTTGATCTAATGGATACATATCAAAATATTTTTGAGGCAAATACCATGGAAGGTGAGGTCGGTAGATACCTACCGCATTGAATTTTGGGTTTGGACTAGGTTCTAGTATTTTATCTATAGACCATGCGGTAACTTGTCCATCACCCATAGCTCGATCATCTGCAGCAACAGCCCCCCAATCAAAATTTTGAGAAATAGGATTTCCGTTAACAGGTCTATCATGAGGTCGAATCTCATCCGGGATCTGGCGCTCAAGGGAAGGATAGTAAAAGTCCCAGGCGTTAGTATCGTTGAAGCCAAAGTATGCTGGGGTATTGTATGTTGAGCTATGAAAAAGTTTTCCTGCTCCGATTGTCTGATACCCTGCATCACGAAAATATCGCGGGATAGTTTTAATGTTTCGATATTGCTCCAGAGTGCGCCAGTCTGGCTGATTCATATAAACACCAGAATTCGATGGATGAATTCCGGTCATCAGGGCGGTACGAGATGGGTTGCACAGGACGGCTGGTGATCTGGCATTGGTGAAAACGATACCCTGCTCTGCTAATCGGTCCATATTTGGAGTTTGAGCTTGAGGGTGCCCGGCAAGAGGTCCAACCCAGTCATTCAGATCGTCAATAGAGATAAAGAGGATGTCTGGGTCTTCGCTAGTCTGTCCGAATCCCAGTAATGGGTTAAGTAGCGCAGTAATCGCTATTGCTAAAAATAATCTCCACATTTGCAGTATCAGTCAGCCTATTAAATTGCTTTTTCTATCGCATTTCCGAGCTCTTCAGTATTAGCGCTGCCGCCCATATCTCTAGTCAGACACTTTCCTTCTCTTAAAACATTTTCAACTGCCGTCATAATGTCATCATGTGCTTCTTGGTGTCCCAGGTGCTGTAGCATCATGGCACCTGCCCAAATTGTCCCAATAGGGTTGGCAATTCCCTGGCCAGCAATGTCTGGTGCAGAGCCGTGAACAGGCTCAAACATAGAAGGGTGTTCTTTTTCAGGATTCATATTTGCAGAGGGGGCTATGGCTATTGTGCCTGTACATGCAGGTCCTAGATCAGAGAGTATATCGCCAAAAAGATTGCTTCCAACGACAGTATCAAAGTGCTCGGGCATTCGTACAAAATTTGCTGTAAGAATATCTATATGAAATTGATCCACTGTGACATCGGGATAGTTTTTACCCATTTCCTTTAGTCGCGAATCCCAATAGGGCATAGAGTGGATAATGCCATTAGACTTTGTTGCAGATGTTAGGTGTTTCGCAGGCCGAGAATTAGCGAGTTCATAAGCATATTTTTGTACTCGATCTACTCCACGCCGAGTGAAAACGTTTTGTTGGATTACAACCTCGTTTTCTGTTCCTTCATATTGAATTCCTCCAATAGCAGAATATTCGCCTTCTACATTCTCTCTTACTACATAAAAATCAATATCACCAGCTACCTTGCCTGCAAGAGGACAGGGAACACCTTCAAACAACCTTACGGGCCTCAAGTTTACATACTGATCAAATTCCCTTCGGATAGGAATTAAAAGGCCCCAGAGCGAAACATGATCAGCAACCGTAGGGAACCCAACTGCTCCAAGATAAATTGCGTCAAACTCACGAAGCTGTTCTATTCCATCCTCAGGCATCATAGCGCCAGTTTCTAGATACCGTTCACAGGACCAGTCAAACTCTTTCCATTGAAAATCAATACCGTGTTTACTGCCTGCAGCTTCCAGAGCTCGAACTCCTACCGGCATAACTTCCATCCCAATTCCGTCGCCAGGGATGAGGGCGATTTTTAGTTTAGTCATAGAGTTTTATCTAGTAGTTCATCCCACAACCATACAATTCATTGGTTGGGAATTTAGTGATGACCTCAACACCTGTTTCAGTTACAACGACCTCGTCTTCAAGTCGTACCCCGTCATATCCAACACCTGCGTATGTTTCAAGAGCAAAAACCATGCCAGGCTCTATTTCTACGGGATGATCGATGCTATATGCACGAGAAATTATTGGAAATTCCCAGAGACCAACTCCAATCCCATGGCCATATTGAAGACCAAAGATTTCCATTTCATTTTTTGCGCCCATCTTTTTAGCATCTGGCCAAACGGTCGCAATATCAGCGCTTGTAAGACCTGGTTTGGTCGCTTCGATACCAGCAAGCTGATATTCCAGGCAGCGTTGATGTATGTCTTTCTGCTTCTGAGTAGGTTTGCCGCAGCAGAAACAACGGTAAACGCATGTGTGATACCCGTTGTACAGACAGACTATGTCCATGAATATCATATCTCCTGGCTGAATAAGCCGGTCAGAACTCAGGTGAGGGTGGGGGTGGGTTCGGTTCCCGGAGGTTACCTGAACATTATGAACCCACTGCGCGCCTAACCTATGCATTTCATGTGCTGCAACTGCTTGAAGATCATTTTCCTTCATTCCTGGTGCAATGGTTTGAGCTATTTTATGGAATGCTCCATCAACAATTGCTGCTCCATGCTTTAGACACATAATTTCATCTTCATTTTTTATGGCCCTAGCGTACTGCATGACACCTTGACCATCCGTTATGTTGTAACCCTTCTCCAGCATCGCTAGGATAATTTGAGATTCAACAATATCTATACCAATTCTAATTTTCTTTTTATCCAAGCCATGGTTGTCGAGGACCATGTCTAGATCTTTAAGGAAACCCTCATAACATTTCCACGCCATAGGTAATGCACCATGCATTGTGCCGTGTGCAGGAAATGTAGTATCAGCAACCCATGGGCAATAGAGTTTCTCAGCAGCAACTTCTGAGCCAAAACCAAAAATATGTGGTTTGCCATTTCTTGGAATGATGGCATATCGACCCATGTTATCTACTTCTGGTGAAGCAACAGCAGTGGAGGTCGAATATCTTTTATTGCCTGTTTCGAATAGGAGCAGACACTCCACATCAAACTCATCCATGTATTTTTTTATTCGGGAGACGCGATACTCTCGCATACGGTCCATGTCCATCCGTTGCTCATAGTCAACCTGCGCCATTCCATGTGTACCTTCTCTCACGATCTGGTCTCCTTAAATTTATCGTGTGAAAATGCCAATCAGCATTTTCTATTCTAGTAAACTTTTTCTACTTGGTGGGATATTGCAGATTTTACTACCGATTCGGTTACTGCAGCCCCATGAATCATTTCGCTAACGGGGATCATGAACGGTTGAACCCCTCTAACTGCATCTGAAAAATGTTCTAGTATGGCTTTAACAATATCAGTTTCCTCCGCCTCCCAGTGTTCCAGTGAACCCTTAACAGGCTTAAAAAAACAGTTACCAAAACATTTTTTTCTACGTTCCTCAGACGGTGCACCTGCTATATGAGTCATACCTTCAAGCCTTATATGCCCTTTTGATCCGAAAACCTGGAAACTAAACCCACCGCCAGTAGCTGTCATAGTGCTTAAATAACCAGACATGCCTTCTTTCATCCTAAACAACATGGACGTTGTGTCATCGGCATCTACTTCCACAGCACGTTTAAAGCTTTGGCAATAAACCTCATCAATTTGACCGCATAGGTCAATCATTCCATCTATAGCATGGACCCCCATTGGTGTTAATCCTCCGCAGGGAGTTTCTTCTTTACTTGCTCTCCACGCATCATTCGATAGAAATAACGCATTAGGAAATGTCATGTTCGCTTCGCAATGAAGAATAACGCCTAAATCACCTGAGTGAATGCGTTCTCGTAATTTAATCATTTCTGGGTGAAGTCTGCGGTTATAGCCAAGACCAAGAGTTACACCGGCTTTCTGGGTTGCAGCCACTGCGCTTTCAGCTTCAGCTTTACTAAGAGCGAATGGTTTTTCACAAAAAACATGTTTACCTGCTTGAGCAGCCTCAATGACTTCTTTTGCATGTAGAGAGTGAGGAGTGGCAAGCACAACGGCGTCAATATTTGGATCAGCAAG
>JAQWRR010000068.1 GCA_029243585.1 Gammaproteobacteria bacterium | reverse complement strand
AGCACTCATCAATGGAACAACCTTATCTGGATCGACACGAACCATAAGATAGCTGATATGACCATTGATTTTTGTGAACTGATGTCCCGTCCCGGCTGGTATTACCAAAACATCACCGGCTTCTAACTCAATCTCCTGGGGATTACGAATATCAATAGAATTACTGCCTGGACCATTCAAAAACTGTACTGCTCTGTTATCGTCAGGGCGCTGTTGTCTATCGATCAAGTCCGGGCCAAGTCGATTAGTCCCTGAGCCACTTAGAACGTAATACACCTCTGTAACCAGCGAATGCTCAGCTACGGAACGTGGATTAGGAGCATCTAGATTTCCTCTTCGAGCAAAAGCTACTTGCACATTAGCGTTGCCAATATCTATTGACCGCACCTGCTGATCAGTCAAAGTCTGGGCTACAGAAATTGCTTCATATGACTCTAATTCCTCTTTTGGGACAAAGTCTGCGGGACACATAGTACAGCTAGGTGCTGGACCTGTTGCCGAAACCTGTGCAGACAAACGGCCCAAAACGAAAGCTGCAAGCACTAAAACAACGCCTGCACCAAATGTAATTTTACGCATAATGATTTCCCCTATTTCTTAGGCATTTTTACTAAAGTTATTATTTTCCTAGCGTACGAATTTCCATCAACGTACGCGCTGCATTTTTATCTTCCAATTTTTCTATTGTCCGGATACCACAAGTATCGGTGCGTCCACCTACACCACGGTAAGAGACGCTAGCCTGACTATTAGAACATACGCGATCTCTATGATTTTCAATTGCTATCCCGCGAGCATTCCTAAGACCAAGACACCGTCTGTCCATAGTAAGAATATAATGTGAGTTACCACGCCCCTCAACGTATAAATATTGATCATGAAGGGAGGAAAAATTGTGAATTCCTCTGATACTAAAACACCCGGCCTCTGTAAACGGTGGCGCATTTGCATCGAGCACTATCTCTTCCACCTTCTCTGATATAACGTCCTCATTTTTTTCGGTTTGTTGTGAAAAAACAGGTACTGCGATAAGCAGGGTTATAAAAAATAAGGCCCGTTTCATAAGAATTACTTTAACGCTCGGTACAGAAACGGCAAGCTCCGATCCATACGATAATCTATACCAGAATGATTATCGGGAAATTCTTCATAGCGATGTTTAATCCCAGCTTGCGATAATCGTTTCGACAATATTCTAGTTCCATAATGAATTCGATACTGATCGTGCCACCCACAGTCGATAAAAATTCCATTTAAGGTTCTCAGGTTTTTTTTATAACGTGACACAAGATTGACAGGATCATGTTTCAACCACTCTTTCCATCGAGATGGAATGATCTCTCCGGTCTCTAAATTAAAAGGAAGACGAAAACCATTTGGCGACTCTGGATCAGGATCATAGCTAGCTGCCATAGCCAAACTCATCAGAGTCAAAACCTCCGTATTAGATAACCTTTCAGTTCGCCAAATATAATCAAGGAAACGTCGAACACGTCCATCATCATAACCCTCTTTGCAACCTGTCTGTTCCCTTAATACATCGAGCATACCTGTCTTGCGCTTTCGTCGTCGATGCATCGCAAGACAATCTAAGGTATTAGGCCAATCGCAACGATAAACAAAGTCAAAATAAGCATCTCCCGAGTGATTAGCAATGGCCCCCCAGTGTCTGGCATACCTCATCCCATGAAGCATAGCACCGTAACCACCAGAAGATTTTCCAAAACAACCCCTATGATCTCGAGATGCCAGTGTGCGCAATTCATTATCAACAAATGGAATTAATTCCTTAATCAAGTAATCAGCATAGGGGCCTATCGCAGAAGAGTTGATGTACTGATTACCACCAAGTGCAGTGAAGCAGTCAGGAAAAACAATAATGCATCCGCCCATTTTTTTTTCATGAATTAGGCGTGCAGCACGTTCAGGAAGATTTTCTTCAAAATTTTTCCAATTAGTATGGGACTTGCCAGAGCCTGTATACCCCACCAGGTCAAATAAAACTGGAAACCTCTTGCCACGACCTCTGCTAAACCCCTGGTCATACTGTGGTGGTAACCAAATATCTAATTGACGCACATACGGATCGCCTAAAGGATTGCTTTTTAGAAGTCTTGAAGAATGCTCCAGAGTAATCACTCGACCACCTAGAGATTTGGATCTCTTCTTTGCCATTACGTATTAGCTACCCCAGTTCCATATTTAAAATATAAATTCACTTGAATCTATTTATTCCAATTAACTGCCGCCTGGTCTGGAGAAGACCATAGCCCAGCTGCTTTAATGCCTCCAATAGCGGCGAATTCATCTCGTAATGAGGTATCCCCAGTCACGCCAACCGCACCAATGATGAGTCCGGCATCGTCACAGACCAAAACACCTCCAGGAACAGTAGCAAACCGTCCACCGGAAATCATACTGAGTGAGTTTCCAAAAAGTGGGCGGTCTGCGACATGATCGCCCAGATCCCGACTAGATTTTCCCATCCCTAAAGCTCCATAGGCTTTAGCGCGAGCAACCTCTACACGAATAATTCCACTACCATCCTCTCGTTTCATAGCGATTTGATGCCCTCCGGCATCTAGCACCATTATGGTCATAGGCAGCATATTATGTTCCCTTGCAAGACTTAAAGCTTCGTCAACAATAATGCTTGCTTCTTTGAGGCCAAGCAGCACTTTAACTGGAATAGGTTTTGCCATTGTTTAAACTCCTAATTGAAGGCGATGATATTATCCCCTGGTAATCGCATAGAAAACAAAAAATCATCAGGGAAAAATAATGCTAGCAGTCATGTTTGACTCACTATTAACTGGGCTTGGATTAATTTTTCAATGGCATGTTTTGGCCTATTTCTTCCTTGGCTGCCTAGTTGGAATCATTATGGGAGCAATACCAGGACTTGGTGGAGCAATAGGTCTGGTACTACTCCTACCTTTTACCTTTAGTATGGAACCCGTTTCCGCTTTTGCTCTTCTTCTTGCCTCCTGGGCCTCAACTTCCACAAGCGGTGCAATAACCTCCGTACTCCTAGGTATTCCAGCCACTGCGGCCTCTCAGGCTACTGTTTTAGATGGATACCCCATGGCAAAACATGGCGAGTCGGCGCGAGCGCTTGGTGCAGCTTTTACATCTTCGGCAATTGGTGGGGTATGTGGAGCTGCAGCATTAGGTATTTCACTACCACTAATACTACCGGTCATCTTGGCAGTCGAGTCTCCCGAAACATTCATGCTTGGGATGTTGGGTCTAACCATGGTGGGATCCCTCTCTGGGCGCTCCATTGGAAAAGGCGTTACTGCAGCAATGCTTGGACTTCTGCTCGCTATGGTTGGGTTCCCGGAGTCCCAGGCCATTCCTAGATATACCTTTGGCACGCTCTACCTTTTAGATCAATTACCATTAATCCCTGTACTTCTAGGTCTGTTCGCTATTCCGGAAATTGCTGAACTCTCCATAAAGAATATTTCTATATCCAGAACCGGACAACCTGTGGACACACGTAATGGTCTTTTAGAAGGGGTGCGAGATGCACTTAAAAACTGGTGGCTTGTTGTTCGCTGCAGTGTGATTGGCGCCTATATTGGAATGTTACCCGGCCTCGGGGCTTCGATTGTTGGATGGGTAACTTATGGTCACGCAATGCAAGGGGCAAAAGACCAGTCAAAGTTTGGACAAGGAGATGTTAGAGGGGTATTAGCCCCTGAAGCTGCGAATAATGCATTACGCGGTGGTGCTTTAATACCAACAGTGACAATGGGAATTCCTGGCAGTGTGGGTACTGCTGTTCTAATGGGCGCACTTATTATGCTTGGACTGCGCCCCGGGCCAAGCATGCTTGATGCCCAACTCCCAATGACGTTCAGCTTTGTTTGGATGATTGCCTTTGCAAGCGTTATTGCAACCATTGTGCTTTTGATGACGGTTGAGCAAGTTTCAAAGATCGCTCTCCTTCCAGGACATATGGTAGTACCAGGAGTACTACTTTTTGTTTTTATGGGTGCATGGCTAGGCGGATCATCGTATGGCGACTGGGTAAGCTGTATATTCTTTGGAGCACTTGGATTTCTCATGAAAAGAGGAGGTTGGCCAAGGCCTCCAGTCGTTCTAGCCCTTGTACTTGGAGGCATTTTAGAAGGATCATTTCAAATCAGTATGCGCGTCCATCAAGGTGCTGACTGGTTAGGACGGCCCATTGTCATATTTCTGATACTGATAATTGTGTTGACACTTATCCTCGCTGGAAGAGGGATCACAAAGCAAAAGCTTTCCAACAAAAAACCTGCAGAAAAAACTATAGAAAAAAACCCAGCCCTATCGCTTCTATTTTCAGTTGGTCTCTGTGTTCTATTTACCTGGGCTGGCTATAACTCACTTGAGTGGCCGACCGCAGTACGGCAATTCCCGCTCGTTATTTGTATTCCGGGCTTCTTCCTGGCGCTTATGGTGTCTATGCGGGACTTAAGAAACCTGCTACATAGCAAGAAAAAACTGGGGACATGGAAAGAATATATTAAAAAAACTTGCCAAGATGGGTGGCTAATAGAAGCTGGGCCTTTCTTTGGCTACCTGCTTGGAATACTTTTTCTTACAGCACTACTTGGACAGAAAGTCGCCTTCCCATTATTTATTGGTATTTATCTTTTACGATGGGGAAAATATACAAAACGCTTTGCTATAACCTATGCCTTGTGTGGTTGGGCAGTTCTAGTCTTCCTATATGGTCAGGTAATGGATCTGCTTTTTCACCCATCTTATTTGACGGTATGGCTCCAATCAGTGTTACCTATTGGCACCCCAAGCTGGCTTATCATCTAACCAAAAAACTATCTTTCAATAAAATCATTGCCCTAACCAACTAAATACCTTGATCTTAAAGAATTGTAGAGAGACACTCAGTCACACACTCCTTAAGGTGATTTACTAATGCGAACAATCTTATTAGTCATTGTATATATAGCAGGAACAAACGTAGCCTTTGCGCAAACACAAAATACGATTAGCGCCGATGAGGGCGAAATTATTATTACCCCAATTATTCACTCAAGTGCACAGGTAGAGTATGCAGGAAAGGTAATTCACATTGATCCTTGGAGCGCCGGAAACTTATCAATCGCTAAACCTGCTGATCTCATATTAATCACTGACGACCCTAGTCATCACCTAGATCCAGAAGCAATATCACAACTGCGAAAACCTGGAGCGCCCGTAGTATTAACCGAAACTGCATACGCCAAATTCTCCGATGGCATTGTTCTTTCAAATGGCGAAAGTGGCACCTTTGCAGACATTCGAATTGAGGCAGTAGGTGCCTACGATATGACTCCCGGGGCACCCTATCATCCAAAGGGCGAGGCCAATGGGTATGTGATAAACCTCGGAGGGAAACGGCTCTTTTTTTCCGGGGTAGGAGAGTGTGTCCCAGAAATTCAAAATCTACAGAATATCGACGTTGCAGTAATGCCAATGAATTTGCCAGTAGATAGGATGCGGCCAACTCCAGTAGCAGAGTGCTTAAAAACATTTAAACCTGAAATTGTTTACCTTAACCACTATGACCGCATATATGCTGGATGGCTGAACAACCCACAAGGTAATCCTCCGCCTGACATTCAGGACACCCCTGCAACAATACAAGCATTTCAAGATGCAATTGCTGGAGAGGGAGTCGAATTTCGAGATGCTGGGTGGTACCCACAAAGATAAAAGTAGAAATTTCAGTCTTATCCTAGGCCTAGTTTATAAAAAATACTGCATCAAGGATCTAAGTAAATATTTATTAAGTCTCTTGATCTAAATGCAACAGGTAACGTAGGTTTAAAAAACCTACGTGATCAAAGGTTAAACTGATTTATATCTACTAGTGGCTATCTATAAATTTTTTAATGTCGGCCATTGATTCATCGTAGCACTGAGTCATAAAAAAGTGACTTGCACCCTCATAGATTTTAAGTTCGCATCCCGAAACCCGTTCGGCAATCTGCTTAGCAGGACCCACTGCACAAAGCACGTCCTCTCCACCAGTAAGAACGAGCGCGGGACACTTAACCTCATGAAGCCGATCAAGTGAATCATGCATAAGACAGGCATGAGTGGAATTTGTATATCCATGTACAGGTCTATTAGTAATACCTACCCCTTTCTCAAAACTGTCCATCTGCTCTTGATGTTCATTGAAATAGAGAGGTGGGAAAAAAAAGAGAGACTGCCACTGTGCAGCGGCCATATAACCTTGTGTCTTTACAACCTCATTAATGTTATGAAGTATGCGGTGTCCATAGCGATCAAGCTTGCCGAATGAGGCGGTAATAAGCATGCTTCGCACACGGTCTGGATAGTTGATCGCCATTTCTTGGGCAATAGCACCCCCCATGGATCTACCGATAATATGAGCTGGCTCAGTTATTCCAATAGCATCCATAAGCCCAATTGTGTCATCAGCGAATAGGCGAGTAGTGTAGGGATAATCTGGTGCAGAGCTTCGTCCTGCTCCTCGATTGTCTAACGGAACAACCTTATAGTCTTCCTTCAACACATTAATTTGAGGATTCCAGGCACTGCAATCCCCCGCAAGCCCATGGAGAAGGACTACGGGCACACCATCTCCATATTCTTCGTAATAGATCTCTACGTCGCCTACTTGCTTTTTCGGCACCTGGTTACTCCTCTATCTAATTACAGCTGAAAGCACTAAATTTTATCTGCCACATTTAAGCTTTTTGACGCCTAAACTAGAGGCTTCACAAACAAATTTATTTCGATGAATTAAAATTAACCGGTCTTTGTTGCTTTGCTTCCAACAGCTAGCTTTTCCTTAAACTCATCATTATTAGCTACCCAACCTAAGCATCTACAAATATTCTGCAAGCCTAGTTGATGGAGATCTTCTCCATACATGCTGGCACAACAGTCGGACATGACTACCACCCGATAATCTTTGTTAAAAGCTGTAAATGCAGTATTCAAAACACACGTATTAGTATTAATACCCATCAAGCAAACGTTTTCTACGCCTAGGTTACGCAAAAGGTTATCCAGATCCGTTCCCATGAAACAGTCGAGACGTTTTTTGTTATCGATAACATAGTCACCTTCCTCAACAAGGCTAGGGATCATTTCTGTTTGTACAGAGCCCATAATGTTGTGATCATCTACGGTGCTGGGACGGCCGGGGCTTAAACGGTTAGCCTCATCTGAAATATCGTGGAGTGCTTTCCAAAACTTAACGGGCATCCCTTCGCTACCCAAACCAGGGATTTTCCGAAAAACCAGTTTTACATGAATAATTTGAACACCATGACTTCGAGCAAAACCTAAAACATCTTCAGCATTTTTGATAACCCGTTCTGAGTCTTCAGCTGAAGCAGGCATAGTTGCCACCTCAGGGTCCAAATGTCCCTTATGCATATCAACTGTAACAATGGCAGTTTGGAGGGGATTCAATTCAAGCATTCCCATCAACTTGCTAGTCATATCAGAACGATCAACGATTTCTATGTTTGCCATGGTGTGTTTCTCCTTAATACTTAGGATAAAGATTATATTATTCTTATTTTTTCGCCCTACCCATAATTTACCAAATCATTGGAATAAGACAAAAATCACGCTCAAGCGGATAACTGGCAAATCAAACTATGAGCGCTTATTTACCTTAATCATAGCTTAATAAACTAAAATTGGCAGCAATGAGTGGTTTCGCTGCTTTTTTAGTGAGTTACTTATGTCTTAGTAACTGCTATTACGCGTAATCTGAGCTTCTATAAAGTCTTGGGTTTCAGAGCTAACCAACGCTGTCGCGCTCAGAACTTCGGTAGCCCTTACAGCATCTACAGCATCCGGCACATAACTTAAAATACGGTTAGCTTCATCAGCAAATTCTACTGTTGCCATGGCTGGGGCAATTGCGGCTTGAAAAGTTTCCACGGCCTCCTGATCCATACCAGGGGGTCCCAGAAAAACATGCTGCATCGTCTGGTCAATCTGAATCATTGTGAGAATCGAGTTCCAATTAACGCCAGAGGGTGGCTCTCCATATATCTCTTCATAAAGCTCATTAACAGTGGGAATATCCGGCACCAAAGGGCTTTTTATAAGCTCACCCTGTGCATTTAACAGTGGCAAACTGAACAGTGGGGCATTCAGATTCTGCTGCTCAAGCGTAGGCACCACCTCGTTGAGATAAGCATGGGCCGCATCGGTCGCCATATTAACTTCGCCACTAAGAACCGCGGCGCGAATTTTTCCACTACCAGGATAGCCTCCAACAAAATGATAATCAGCGCCAATCAGATCCAATCCCATTGTGCTAGCAATCATTCGACCATGCTCTGCTGAAATTCCACCAAAAACTAGCCCATCAGCCTTAAGAATATCTACAGGCGACTGAATACCCCCTTCTAACATATCTTTACGGGCATAAGTTACTAAAGGAGCTAGTTGAACACCTCCTAAAATGGTGAACTGGGAATATTTAAACGAGTGGCCAGGAAATTCTAGAAGCTCTCCCAACGATGAGCGTGGGCCATAATAGACAGTAGTACCATCCTTTGGGGCTTTTAGGAGGACAAAAAGATGAGCATTCATCATAGATGCGCCAGGCATGTTTTTAACAATAACGTTGGGATTACCATCGAGAGTGGATTCGAGATGTTTTGCAAGCAGTCGTCCAACCGTTGTGCCACCGGCAGAAGCATCAAGTCCCATTATTAACGTTACCGTCTCACCCTCATAGTATCCCGAAGATACTGCAGGATTTTGGTCTGAGGAAGTTGACTCCGAACTGCAACCTGCAATCGAAAATACCAAAGCAGTTGCTCCTAGCATCACTAGAAATTTAAGTAGTAGATAGCATTCTTTAATCACGACGATTTTTTCCTCATACCCAAAACGGCCAACAAATTTAATTAAACCCACTTTATACTAGTTTAGTCCAACGCTAAAACAATCATTCAAGCAATCTAAGAGGTTCTGTATTCAAAGAGCTTGAAAGTCTATTTAAGTTTTCACATAAGGCATCAGGTATTGGTATACCAGATTGTTCACGTTGACGTCGAATGTTCAAGCTTCGCTCACCCGGTACTCTTATCTCATCAAAACCAGGTAACCTAGAAGAGGCTCGCATACTACGAATCACTTCATCCACATTTTTTTTAAATAAACTTACATCGCCAAAACATTCGATAGATAAGGCGACAATGAACTGGCCTGTGTTAGTAAAAGATTTTGAATCAGCATTAAAATCAATCACGTTTTTACCAAAGGCAGCACCATTCAAAGTTCCAGCGAGCAGGCCAAATACCAAGGCAAGACCATAACCCTTAGGTCCACCGATCGGCAATAGAAAGCCTTCGTTCACTTTAGAGGGGTCAGTCAACGGGTTGCCTAATTTATCAATCATCCATCCTTCCGGAATAGATTCGCCCCTCTGCATGGCTGTTTTTACTTTACCGTAAGCTGCTACGGTAGTTGCCATATCCAACACAATTGGTGACTCCTCTTGAGAAGGAATGGCTACAGCGATTGGGTTAGTACTTAATAACATCTCAGTACCACCCCAAGGTGGAAGGTGATTTGCACTTCCAACAGCCACATAGATACCGATCATGTCTTTTTTTAAAGGCATCTTTGCATAAAGCGCAGCAGGACCAGCATGGTTGCTATGCCGAACACCAACCCAAGAAACGCCATGTTCAGAGGCACGATCGATGGCAAGTTCCGTCGCATAGTGCATAACTAAATGCCCAAGTGCATTATCTCCATCTACCACTGCCATAGCATCCTTGTCTTCAGCAATGCTTATGTTGGGTTGAAGGTTTATACCTTTATTTTTAATACGCTCAATGTATTGTGGTAAACGAAAGACGCCATGGCCGTCAGAGCCATTTACATCCGCTTCTGACATGAGTTCAGCAACAATTTTTGCGTCATCCTCAGGCACTTCTGCTGCTATAAAGCATCTACCTATAAATAACGCTAGCTGTTCAACAGAGACAAATTGCATATAGAAGTTAATTAGTAATTTATTAGCAACAAAAAGAAAACTATCTGAAATTCAAAGAATGCGAATACCATACGAGTCTATTTTTCTATCTATGAGCTAGTGCACGGTTGACTCAATAAACTCCAAAAGCTCAAGTCCTACTTCATCATTCACTGAATTTAGACTCATGATATGAGAGACATGATTATGCCCTTGGAACTGGGTAAAACGAGGACAGTCTTGATATTTTTCACATAGCTTGGAATACATCATAGCTATGGGTCCCTCAATCCAGGGAGGATCAAATTCCGCACTCCACATAAAAAGTGGAATCTGTGGTCCATAATAGAAATCAACTAATCCTAAAGGAACAAGCGCATCACGTACCTCGGGGTCTTCACCGTAATAGTCTCTTTGCACTTGCGAATCACTGCTTCGAAAAGAAGCGGAACTCAATAGTGCTCCACTTACACCGGGTCCATCGACAAAATGAAATGGCTCATGAAATAGATAACTTGCCACAATTCGCCCACCAGCTGAATTCCCCATCACAAAAAGTCTCTGAGAATCGCCACCATATTGCTCAATATTTTCCCGAAGCCACCCCAGAACATCTCGAACATCTTCTGGTCCAGCCGGCCAACTAACCTCAGGTGCTAACCGATAGTTTGCATTTACACCAATCATGCCATTTCGTGCAAAGAATGTCGGTATATTAGTTAGCATCAAATCGGTACTAGATAGAACCTTATTCCCTCTAACTAAGGCACCTCCATGAAAAAATACCACGACAGGTAGTAATTCTTCTGACTCGCTCTCTGGGGTTACTATATCCATTACCTGTAGTTCATGAGAGCCATAACTAATATCAGAGATAAGCGTTACACCGGATCGGTCAGATGCATTATGTAATTCAATAAATAAATCAGTGGTTGCTACATTTACTTCACCATTCCACTGCTTGCCAAGCTTAGCCACACCCTCTTGCACCTTTGAATAAGCTTCCTGTTCGGCAGCATAACCATTTGGGATTGTTAGACTCAACACAAAACTAGCTAACAAAACACTTTGTAAGCCAATAAGTCGAGTAAAGATGCCCATGAATGTTTTCTCTAAAAAAATCTATGCAAGTTATTTCGGTCGTGACATCGCAAAAACTTCATCTACTACCGAATAATCCAAGTACCCTAATCTTGCAAGCGGTCTAAGTAAGACAGGATCAATGAACCCATTATCCTTAATAGCATCATCCATAATATGCACGCCGACAACCTCCCCAATGACCATAATATTGTGATCATTAGATGTTGCAGCAGGTAATTCAACCGTCTTCCATGTCTTACATTCAAGATTGATTGGAGACTCTGCAACTCT
This sequence comes from Gammaproteobacteria bacterium, assembly GCA_029243585.1. Lineage (GTDB taxonomy): Bacteria > Pseudomonadota > Gammaproteobacteria > Steroidobacterales > Rariloculaceae > UBA6522. Next base: position 3,451 of record JAQWRR010000068.1, on the reverse strand, counting down.
TGGTGGCTTTACGACCATAGAGTTGGCTTTTGTTAAACCTGCTAGGTCAAACTCATCCTCGTTACGATCAACATGTAAGGACGAACGGTTCATCTCTTCATGAGTTGCCCAGGTCGCAAGATTGTAAACGAACTCTCCAGTCTCACTGGCATTAAGGGCACTGTCCTTTGCCCCTCCATCTAAGTGGGCACCATTTGCTGAAAACATAAACATCGGCGGATCAGTACCTACCAAGTTGGAATAACTAAAAGGCGCTAAATTAGCGTTGCCATCGGAACTAATCGTCGAGATCCACCCAATTGGTCGTGGAACAACGCATGCTTTTATAGGGTCACGAGCTAATCCATGACCGTTCTTAGGTTCATAAAACATTTAGTATAACTTCTGTAGCTAAAGGCCGAAGATTGTTCGCAGTCCCAACCAGGAGAAAAAAACCAGCACACCAATTAGCGCAATAGAAGTGATTGGATGGTTTTTATACTGAGAACCTACCCAATCTGAACGACCATTCCAAATCAAAAGCGCAAGCGCAAGAAAAGGAAAGAATAGGGCTCCAGTAATCGTATAGAATTTTTGAACTTGCTGGAAACCCCAGAAAAGGCCGATCATTGGCACAATACCTAGAGCGATCATAAACCCACGGTATGGCAGCCCATTAGTATCTACTTTTTCTTGTACTGCAGGATCAAAGGGCTTAGTTATCAAACGCCAGCTATCTGCGAATAGGTATGGAATAGACTGCCATACGCCTAGCAAACTGCTAAAAACAGCGCCGAAAGCGCCAATGAGAAATAGGGCCCGGCCCCACACACCAAGAGAGCCCTCGAGCCGATCCGCTAGACTTACGAGTAACGTTGTACCCTGACCTTCAATTTCTACTGTGCTGCCCACAATGACCATGGCAATTCCAAAGATTGCAGTCATTAGATAACCAGTCCCTAAATCAATACGGCAAGCCGAAAGTTCATCCACACCGCCACGTCCTTCTTCCCTTAACCAATAGCCATAACACATGATTGTCAGAGTACCTCCAACACCTCCAATCAAAGCTACGGTCCAGGTCAAACCAATACCACTAAAATCGGGAATGGTTGGTACAAACAAGCCCTGAACCACTTCACTTGTCCCGGGCCAAAGTGCTATCGCAGTGACTACAACCGTGACAAACATAATCGCGATACAGACGCCCATAACCTTTTCAAACAGCCCGTACCCTCCCCGGAGCACCAAACCAAGTCCAATAAGACTAGACGCCATACCGAAAACTATTTTCCCCTGATCAGGGTCCTCAAATACTGGAACTAATGCTACTAGGGCTACTCCAACTGCACTCATCTGAGCGGATCCAACAAAAAAAGAAAAAAGCAACAAGTACGGCAAGAAAACCCAGATAACTGCTGGTCCCATCTTATCAACCAACCCCTCCAAAAAAGTGTTGCCAGTAACTAGCTGCCAGCGAGCAAGTCCCTCAGTGGTCACAAACTTCATGAACGCGCCAACTACCACTGCCCACAGAACCGCAGTACCCAATAAGCTTCCTACAAACGTACCTGTGGCTAAATCGCCACCACCTACTCCAGTAGCAGCTAAAAGCAAGCCAGGTCCTATGGCAATAAGTTTTTTGAGTTTCATTCCAACCTAATAACTAATTCTTTTTTTCTACTATAGGCCATCACTAACTTCGACATTCTCCGGTTTGAGCTCAAGCCCAGAGGCTTTTGCTTGTTCTTCTAAAAGCACTGCAAAGTCACGTCCGCTGTGCCCAGCATCAATAGTACTTTGTACCATATCCCGAGTAAGTTGAGTGACTGGCAAAGGCACACCAAGTTTCTCACCGGCCTTTAGACCAAGATCTAAATCTTTTCGTAGGAGTTCCGGAGTGAAAGTAGGCGTCATATCTAGATTGACGAAGGTCGGTGTCTTATAACGAGAAAACATTGCGCCCATGACACTGTTATTAATGAAATCAAGAAAGGCATTGCGGGGCACGCCGCCCTTTTCTGCAAGCACTGTAATCTCCGCAAGGCATTGAGTGTAAACACCCAACAAAAGGTTATGGCAGATCTTCACCATACGTGCCAGCTCCCCATCACCAACATAGGTGACGCCTCGTCCGATCGCATTAAGATAAGGCTCAGCAATATCAAAAGCTGAACGTGGGCCAGAAGAAACAATGGTCAATTTCCCAGATTTAACAACCTTGCCATTACCGCTAACCGGAGAGGCCAACATATCGACACCCAGTTCAGCTGCTTGTGAACGTACCTGAGCTGATGCCCCCTCAGATACGCTTGAACATTCAACTAATAATTTGGGAGTAGCATCACCTGTGAGCAAACCATTTGTACCAAAAGTCACAGCAACAAGGTCATCTGAAGTTGAAACCATTGTAAAAACAATATCACGATCACCGAGCTCGCTCGGATTATCTACCACCTTTCCACCGAGCTCCTCTAGTGGCTCCGCTTTACTCCGTGTACGGTTATAAATAGAGACATCACAACCAGCTTCAAGAAGACGCTTGGCCATTGGGTAGCCCATACGCCCTGCGCCAATCCAGCCTATCGTGTACTGCTGAAGCAGACTATCAGAATTACTCACTATTAAATCTCCAACTTTTAATTTTCAAATATACGTATAAGCACAAATAAGGTTACCACTCAACCGCTATGTACTTAGATTCCATGTATTCCATCATTCCTTCATGAGAACCTTCCCGGCCTAACCCGCTTTGCTTGGTCCCACCAAAAGGTGCTGCTGGATCAGATACAAGCCCTCTATTAAGGCCAATCATGCCAGCGTCTAACCGTTCCGAAACCGCCATTCCTCTTTCTAGACTACCGGTATAAAGATAAGACACCAAACCATACTCAGTATCATTTGCTGCCAGAACAACCTCATCGTCATCACTAAAAGAAATAACCGGGGCAACAGGCCCAAAAACTTCTTCCCTCAAAATATTCGCATTCTCTGGCACTCTACCTAACACGGTAGGCGGGTAAAAATGACCAGTTCGATCTAATGGAGCACCACCTGTAAGAACATCTGAGCCTTTACTCTTTGCATCCTCTACTAGGCGATCAATATCTTTAATGGCCCACGCATTCACCATAGGACCAAGCTCAACTCCAGGCTCAAGGCCTGGCCCCACTTTCATCTTTGCCATAGCTGAGGAAAACTTCTCAGTAAATTCCTCGTAGACAAGCTCATGAGCATAAAATCGATTCGCAGCAGTACATGCCTCTCCACCATTTCGCATTTTAGCGATCATGGCGCCTTTCACCGCCTCATCAATGTCTGCATCATCAAATATCAGAAAGGGGGCGTTGCCCCCCAATTCCATTGAACAGTCCACGATACAGTCAGAGGCTTCTCTTAAGAGACTACGTCCAACTTCAGTGGACCCGGTAAATGATAATTTACGCACAAGCGGGTTATGCAAAAGCGCACT
>JAQWRR010000043.1 GCA_029243585.1 Gammaproteobacteria bacterium | reverse complement strand
CTCTATAGGCCCTCCTTGATCATTAAAACTACCGCCAAGACCTCCTTCTGGTGTTTCATTAAGCGTAATAAGATGGTTTCCAAGTTGAATTAATGTGCCATTACTATTGGACGCTAGTGGAGGAACAGCAACACTTATAAGGGTAATAGTTCCTAGTGCATGAGTTGGCCAAGCATCTATAAAAGAAATCTCTTCTAGGTCTAAATTTATCTGTCCCTCAGTGCCACGGATAGGAAGAAATTCTCTTAATGCACTCATTGTTGTTCCACCACGTAATGATGTTAACAGCGCTTGATTATCAAAAAATGAGGCCCTGGTGCTTATGAACCCACCAGGAAAGCTAGTTTCAATTTCGCCGGTTATACGGAATAAAAGTAATTCTATTGGATCTAATTCCCAGTTTAAGTTTTCAAAATAAAACTGTTCATAAGAACCTAGTCGAGCACTTGCAGACCAGATTGTTCCCTCAACACCAGCAAGACTTAACTCTGAAGGTGCAAACCAACGATAGGCTGTTGAAGCTGAAAATTGGTTAATTGCAAACGCCAAGTAGGCACTTAGTCCAAAAAACACCAACCAAGCTTGCTTAGGCATTATCAAGTTCTACGTAACACAAATGTGGCGGTAACGACCCCAGATTCGCTAGCGCCATCAAAGCTAGCTGACTCAACTTTGATACCATAACTTTGTTCCATCGTCCCAAGCCAGTTAATCAAGCGATCAAAAGAGGTCGCCTGAAAAACCACACGAATGCCGTTTTCCCCGTCTGGTTGATTTCGCGATAAGGTTCCATTTAAACCATGCGTCCTATGAGTTTCATCAACAAGCACAACTAGAGATTGCGTTTCTAGACTGGCAGTATTATTTGAGAGAACTGGGTCCAGAGCTTCTATACGAGCGAGATTAACAAGCAAACTATTTTTTTCTGATATAAGAATTTCTAATTCCTGAACTCTGTTTGCTAAAGGTGTCCATGCTAATGTCCAGATAAGCATAAGTATTACAAAACTCCCGCCAGCAGTAACGATGACGCGTTCTCTAGGGAGTAGGTTTTCAAACCAGTCTTTAATTATTGATCTCCTGTAATTTGAAGTCGGCCGGCAACCCTATCATCAGCAGGGTTTGCCGACTGAATAGTTGCATCATAGAGGTTGTTTGAATCAACCACTCTCGCTAATTCATCTAGGGAGGCTACACTTGAAGAATCTATTCTAAGATCCATAACGCCATTACGAAAAGTTAACGCCTCAATGCGACTATCTTGATTAAAGGCGTCAGAAAATGTTGCAAGGATAGATAAAAAATCTAATATGGTTTCTGAGTCTGTTGTAGTCCTGACTGGTGATAAGCGCCTTTGTGCCTCTGCTTGACATGTTGATAGTTGAGTAGATTGAAAATTGCTTTGACAACTCGCTTCTAAACTTTGCGACAGGGTTTGATCATTATTAGTTAAAGAGATTAAGCGAGCACCCTGAGTAATAAACATCAACACACCTAAACTTATCAATAAGCTTGCGGCTAATCTCCAGGGTTTAATCAAGCTGGACCAATTGGACTTAGAAGCATACTTTCCCTGTAACAGATTGTTTCCTGAATAGTTTATTAAGGTAGATGCAAACATTTGTAATGGCCCATCAGCTAAAATTTCAATATCTATACTTGATGTGCGCTCTTGAAGTGTAGGCAAATCAGACTTATAACTAGAATAACCATCCTCATCTGTGTAGATGAGGATATGTGGGCTATTGTTATCACCACGACTATCACTTAATAACTCTAAAATTGTTACTAGAGATAACCCTTCTAATACAAAATATTTATGTTCTTCTGTACGAACATAAATTTGATGACCGTCTATTACAAAGGTTAGCCGACCTGGAATTTCAGGTATTCCCTCAGTTTCTGAATAAATAAATTGTGGGGAGAGTCCAGCATCGGCACATTGCTGAATCCAACCGTCAATTTCATCTCGGGAAACGAATGTGACAGCCGTTTCACCAGATTCAAGACGAGATCCTAGAGCAAAATGAAGAAGTTCAATATCTTCTGCGACCATATCTTCCAGTGAGTAGGGCAGCATTTTTAGTGATCGGGCTTTATTAGTTATAGGTAATGTTGTTTGTGTTGATACTGCCTTAGTGCCAGGAACTAAAAGAATAGTACGACGATTTTCTGCCTGTACATCAATGTCAGGTAAAGACCCGATGGTTACCTCTGAAATAGGTTTGCCGATAGAATCTAAGATCATCCAAGTTACATTGGAAGAATCATTGGAAAGTCGAATCACTAAGTATTCAGACACAGCTATGGGGCCCCAAGACTTCGGAACATAGAACGCACAATACCACTACTGTCTCTTTCAAGCAGAGAGTACATGGTGAGCTGGTGAGTTCCAAGTGTAACTGTAGCGGTTAATAAAAAGTACCTGCTAATCCCACTTATACGCGTCAGAACATCTGCCTCAACTAGGTCTAGGAAGCGTGTATTTATATCTGTAAAACCTACCATACCTCGTTCTTGGACTAACTGAGTTGCATAGGTGATATCTATGTCATCTGATAGTGATGCCATGACAATATCAGAAGCGGTATTAACATTGAGGCTTGAACCGGAAGGAATTGCCGTTACATATGGCATTAGGGTGAGATACGCGTCCTGTTCAAAGCCTGACATTGCGAGCAACTCGCTAGGGCTTGTTATTGCAGTATTTGCTGTTCGATAGGGCGGATTTCTTCCAGTATAAATATTGTCCTCTCCACCACTTGGGAACTCTATCTCAACATCAGCATCCAGCCAGTCAACTGCAACCCCAGCAAGTCGCTGGTCTAGGCCAAGCAGCATTAAGAGCCTTTCGAACTGTCGTTGAGAAATCTCATCAGCTACCCCCCCATATACCAGACTATTAAGATTGAAACGTCCATGAAGGTCTTCCAGATGGCCCGAAATAACGCCTCCATTAATTGGCATGGGGGGTATTTCGGCCGCCCACTGTTCACCCAAATGATCACTATCTCCGGATGCAATGAGATCTGCTCGTAAAATATCTCCCGCCATTGCTTCAGCTCCTTGCAAAAACAGCAGGCTTTGATCGGCGGCAAGAGACGCTGTTGTTCGTCTTAAATCAAGGCTAGCATTCCACATCATATTCACAGCTATAACTGTGCCTAGTGTAACGACTAACATTGCAGTTAAAACTGCAGCCCCTCTTTGACGTTGAATGGTATTATTCATCCGCCCGACTCCATTGTTCTCCATATGTCGCCATAATCATCTAGCGTTAATCTAAATCTTATTGCTCTTGGTGTTTCTACAATTCCTTCAACTGTTCCAGTAAGAGAAGGAGGCGGCCATTCCCCATAATGCCATTCATTAGCACGATCAAGGAGGCTTATTTCAATATTTTCAACTCCTGTTAACAGTTCGTTACGTATTGGTAAGGTTTGAAGGGTTCTATCCATAACAGGCCAGTGGTAACGTACTAGAGTGCTTTCCTCGGGTTCCCAGTCATAAGCGACGCGAAGTACAGTTCCTCTAGGAAAACTCACTGGGTTAGCCCAGCCACCACGACTAAACTCTAGAGCATAAAATTGATTCGGGTTTATTTGAACACTCGAGCGGCGTGCTTGACCCATTTCCTCCCGAGTTGGGCGCGGATGAATTTGAGATAAATCCTGCGAGATCATTCGAATAGCAAACTGAATTTCTCTCCATCGTTCAGCTTTTTCCTCAATAATAGCCTGTTGGTTTATGACAGTATTTAATCCACTAAGTGCTATTACACCAATAATGGCGACAATACTCATTGCAACAAGTAGCTCTATGAGGGTAAATCCACGATTTTTTTTCATGGGTCTAGTACTGTTCCTGTTGCTAACCATCTTAATGGAGGAAAATCCTCAGGAGGTGGGGGTTCTATTAGCGCTGAAATTGAATGAATAAGGTATTCACGATCATCTATCCGATACACACGTATATCTGCACGACGTATATTTTCAATTGGCGTATCTAGTACTTCAATTTCGAGAATCCAATCTCTATTTGCAAAGTTTTCTACCTCTATTTCGTTTATACCTAAAGCTGGCCACACAGAATTAACGCTCATTAAAGTGGCTTGGTTGGACGCAACCCAACTCGCAAGATTTTTTTCCTCAATAAATGTTGTGCTTTGAATATAGCGATTTAGCTGTGTGTATACCGCCATCATTCCTATAGAAACGATTAATAATGCTACGAGGGTCTCTAACAAAGTAAACCCTGTGTCTTTAGATCTAGAATCCATCGTAACCTTGTTCAGAGATAACTAATGTACCGTTTATTTCTGCTGTTATCGTAAAACTCTCGTTATTTGATCCTCTAGAGAATATAGCTTTGAAGGGTGTTAATTCGCCGCTTCCATAAATAATTACCTGCGGCTCAGGGTTTGCGATTATTTCTTGATTAAAATCTGGCTCAAGAACTACTTCTTGATCTTCTAAAAATAACTCCATCGATATAGGCTCTTGTAGCTTATATTCGGATAGAAAGTTATCCCCGATAGGGTCAAGCCATATTAGTTGACGATAATCATAAATATAGAAACGATAACTATTCTCAGAGAATAAGATTCCATAATCCCGTCCCTCCATAACAGATTCTTGTGAGAGCAATTCGGTCATACTGCTAAGTCTGAATGCTTCACGTTCAAGGTCTCTATCATTTCCTAGAATATCTAAGGAGAGAACAGCTGCACCAGCAAAAATACCTATAATCGTAATAACAACAAGTAATTCTATAAGCGAGAAACCGCTTGAATATGGTCTGACACCCTTGTCTTTTAGGGCTCTATGGTTAGTCGAGATTCCAATTCCCAATATCAGCATTGATATCTTCACCGCCTTCCTGGCCATCTGCCCCATATGAAAAAAGATCAAATTCTCCACGTTGCCCTGGGTACTGATAACGATAAGGTTGATTCCATGGGTCTGATGGAATATTGCTAAGGTAGGATTTGTTATTTAAGGCTGCTGGATTATTTGTGTTTGAGACGAGAGCCTCTAGTCCTTGTTGGGTATCGGGGTATCTAAAGTTATCTAATCTATATAGATTCAAGGCTGTCTCTATACTTCGTATATCACTTCTTGCTCGAGTTATGGCTGCCCTGTCGATATTTCCTATTAGGTTTGGTGCAACAATTGCTGCCAATAGGCCAATTATTACAACTACCACCATTATTTCTATTAAAGTAAATCCTCTTTCATAATGGGTTGCTAATGACTGCTCTGAAAACATTGGGCTACCTAGGTTACGATCATGTTAAGTGTTTTGAAGATAACATAAATTTGAAGTTGTTAATGTTACGAACTGGCAGTCAATTGTAAATTTCGTTCAGAGTAAATGAATGTTTTTAGTAAACGGAAGTTATAATCTCACTAGTAATGCTTATTAGGGAAAGATATGGATTTGTCTGAACTAGGAGTTTGGCCTGGAATAAGTGGTCAGGTTTCATTGGTAACGGGAGCTTCCCGTGGTATTGGAAAGGCAATTGCGCAGGGTCTTGGGCTGCAAGGATCGTATGTTATAGGAACGGCTACTACTTCATCTGGTGCTGAAAATATTTCTAAACATCTAAGTGACTGTTGTACCGAAGGCCAAGGAATGGTGCTAGATGTAAATGATTCACAATCTGTAGAATCATTATTTTCTCAGTTAGCACAGCAAGAGAAAACACCTACAATTTTAGTAAATAATGCGGGGATCACGCGAGATAACCTTCTGCTTCGAATGAAAGAAGAAGAGTGGGAAGAGGTTTTGTCTACAAATCTTTCATCTCTCTACCGAGTTTGTAAGGCTTCGCTTAGAGGCATGATAAAAAACCGTGGTGGTCGAATAATTAATATCACGTCTGTGGTAGGCCTAATTGGTAATCCTGGTCAATCTAATTATGCAGCCGCTAAAGCCGGAATGATTGGGTTTGGTCGGTCTCTTGCTAAGGAGGTAGCCTCTCGAAATATAACGGTTAATTCAATTGCTCCTGGCTACATAGAAACTGATATGACTGCAGAAATTAGTGAGTCTCAAAAGGAAGCGCTAAGCGTTCAAATTCCATCTGGCAGACTTGGTAAAGATGTAGATATTGCAGCAGCAGTGATATTTTTAGCCTCTGATGCTGGAGGGTATATAACTGGGGAGACATTGAATATTAACGGTGGATTAGCCTAAAACCCAATAGTGTGGAATATATAAGCCTTTGTTTTTATTCGGTAATTAAGTTTTTTGGGATAGATTGTAGAAGGCCAGGGTTGATTCAACTACAATACGCGGCCACGGCTAAATGAGCCTACATCTAACTGGTTAATCATTGAGGGGATCACGCACATGAGTAGTGTCGAAGACCAAGTCAGATCGATAATCGCTGAACAATTAGGGATCAAGGCAGATGAAATAAAAGATGATGCATCATTTGTTGATGATTTAGGTGCAGATTCTCTTGATACAGTTGAGTTAGTGATGGCTTTAGAGGAAGAGTTTGAAACTGAGATTCCTGATGAAGAAGCCGAAAAAATCACGACGGTGCAAAATGCAATTGATTATGTCAATAAAGCAAAAGGTAACTCCTAGTCTAAAACCGCTTTATTTCCCTGCTAAAGTCGCTATTGCGAACATAAGAAAAGACTATGTCTAAGAGACGTGTTGTAGTAACAGGACTTGGGCTAATTTCCCCTACTGGGAATGATGTACGTTCTGGCTGGCAGAATGTTAGGGATGGGGTTAGTGGAATATCTGTTATAGATTCCTTTGACACTAGCGGGTTTTCTACAAATATCGGTGGCGTCATTAGAGATTTTGATATCACGAAATACATGCCCGCAAAAGAGGCTCGTAAATCTGATAAGTTCATGCATTATGGAATTGCTGCCTGTGAGGAGGCGTTCCAAGACTCAGGGCTAGAAGTAAAAGACGATAGTGCGCATCGTTTTGGTGTGATAATGGGTTCTGGTATTGGTGGTATTCATACTATCGAACAGAATTATGAAAAATATACATCAGCAGGACCAAGAAGAATTTCCCCATTTTTTGTGCCAGGCAGTATTGTCAACATGGTTTCCGGGCATGCGTCGATAAGATATGGGATGAAAGGTGTAAATCTTGCATTAGTTAGCGCTTGCGCTACATCTACCCATTGCATTGGATTAGGTTCTCGATTAATAGCTTATGGAGATGCTGATGTTATTTTAGCTGGTGGTGCTGAATTTGCTACTACGCCACTAGGAATTGGGGGTTTTTGTGCTGCACGAGCTCTATCAACTCGGAATGATGACCCTGCTGGAGCTAGCCGACCATGGGATAGAGATCGGGATGGGTTTGTATTAAGTGATGGCGCTGGATGTCTCGTTCTTGAAGAGTATGAGCATGCAAAAAAACGTGGCGCTATGATCTATGCAGAATTAATCGGATCCGCTATGACGGGTGATGCTCATCATATTACGGCTCCAACAGAGGATGGGACGGGTGCAGATTTATGTATGCGTATGGCTTTGCAGGATGCAGGCCTCAATACGAATGAAATTGAATATGTAAATGCACATGGAACATCAACACCACTTGGTGATGTAGCAGAGACAACCGCTATTAAACTTACCTTTGGTGAACATGCTAAAAAATTGGCTGTAAGTTCGACAAAGTCTACTACTGGACATACATTAGGAGCAGCTGGGGCTGTAGAAGCGATTTGTACAATTATGGCTCTTAAAGATGGCGTTATACCTCCCACAATAAATATTGAAAACCAGGATTCGGAGTGTGATTTAGATTACACGGCAAATACTGCTCGAGAAATGGATCTCGATATAGCTTTATCTAATTCATTTGGATTCGGCGGCACAAATGGCACAGTTATTTTCAAAAGGTCTATTTCTAGCTAACCATTTAATTAAATGCTGCCATTGATTCTGGGTAGGGTAGGGGTACTATAAATGCCCTTGCTAGTCTAAAGTTGAGATGACGTGGTTAAGCTATCAAAAAAAGCATTTCTTCTCTGCTTATTTTCTGGAAGTGGGCTTTTAGCCTCAATCGTGTTCTTTTGGCAAGATCTTAACTCTCCCATGAGTATTGCTCAGACTGGAGAGTGGCTTGATGTTCAACCTGGGACCTCAATGTCTCAATTAGCTGTTGAGCTTAGTGATAGAGGCTTTTTTAAATTCCCTTATGTGTTGGCGATCTATGGAAGGCTTTCAGGTCAAGCTACACGGATTAAGGCAGGAGAATATCTAGTTCAACCTGAGACCACGGCTAAAACGCTTCTTATGGACCTTGTAGATGGTAATGTCCATCTTCATCAAATAACTTTTATAGAGGGTTGGCGATATTCAGAATTAATCACTGCTTTGCGTGATCATGATGCAATTAATGATTCTGGTTTTGAAAGTGAAACCATAATGGAAAACCTTGGGTTCCCAGAGCTTCATCCAGAAGGACAGTTTTTTCCAGATACGTACAGGTTTTCAAGAGGTACAACTGCTATATCGATTCTTAGACAAGCACACATTGCTTTAACAGATAGGCTTAATCTTGCTTGGTCTGACTATCCTTCTGGAAATATCCTAGAAACACCTTATGAGGCTTTAATACTAGCTTCTATAATTGAAAAAGAAACACGTGTACCAGAAGAGCGCAGTCGTATCTCAGGTGTTTTTCATCGTCGTCTGGAGCTTGGTATGCGTTTGCAGGCCGATCCGACAGTTATATATGGACTTGGCAATAACTACGATGGAACTCTTGATAGAGAGGATCTAGCTCAAGATACCCCCTATAATACCTATAGACATAACGGGCTTCCTCCTTCGCCTATAGCATTGGTTGGTCAGGCCTCATTATCAGCGGCAGTTAATCCAGATACTGGTTCAGAGATCTATTTCGTCGCTACTGGTAGGGATGATGGTAGCCATTATTTTTCAACTACGTTACAGGAACATAATTCTGCTGTTGCTAGGTACTTAATAGAACTAGAATCTACAAATTAGGAAAATATTCACTTATGCCTGGCTCATTTATAACGATTGAAGGATTAGAGGGTGTAGGTAAGTCTACATGCTTAAATATCATCAAAAATGAGCTTTCCAAGCATGGTCATAAGGTTCTTGTAACCCGAGAGCCTGGTGGAACTCAGTTAGGTGAAAAGCTTAGAGAATGGATTCTTTCAGGAGAACCGGGATCGCTTTCGGCTAAGACTGAAGTGATGCTGATGTTTGCAGCTCGTTCACACCACCTTGAAAAGGTGATCCGACCTGCCTTAGATACAGACCATTGGGTTATTTGTGATCGTTTTACAGACGCCACATTTGCTTATCAAGGTGGTGGTAGGGGGGCTTCTAGGGAATGGCTAGAAAATCTAAAGAAAATGATACATGTAAACTTGGAACCGCACTTAACCTTATTGCTTGATGCGCCGGCAGAAGTGGGTTTAGCGAGAATTGCTAATCGTGAAGCCGATTATTTTGAGCGAGAAGACAAAGATTTTTATCGTCGAGTTAGAGAAGTATATTTAGAGATATCAATCTCAGAGCCTAAACGGGTAAAAGTGATAAATGCAACCAAACCAATTGATCAGGTAAATGATAGGTTAATTGCTGTCATAAATGAGTTTTTGTTGCACCGTGAAACGTATTTATAGTGACTAGTACTTTATCAAAAAACCTATTAGCAAATAAAATCTGTCCCTGGTTAACAGATTCCTTAGAAGAATTTGAGAGTATCAGTAAAGAGAACCGCTTAGCGCACGGATGGCTCCTCTCTGGTCAAGCAGGTATAGGAAAGCTTAATTTATCACTAGCAATAGCTAATAGAATACTTAACTCAAACGCTGATTGGCCTCAACTCCTTGACTCTAAAGAAGCTGAGGCAGGAATGTCTGCGCGCCATGAACCGCGCGATAATCATCCAGATCTGCATTTGATATACCCAGAAGAAGGGAAGCGAACAATTTCTGTTGATTGCATAAAGGGTAATAAACAAAAAAACATTAAAGGGATTTCTGAGATTTTGCAGTTAACCAGTCACGAGGGAAACGCAAAAATAGCTATCTTGGAAGATGCAGATGGAATGACTAAAGAAGCTGCAAATTCCTTGCTGAAAACATTAGAAGAGCCAAGCCAAAATACTTACCTCTTCCTTTTAGCTCAACAGCCGGGCCGATTACCAAGCACAATCAGGAGTAGGTGCCAGTTGCTTTCTGTTCAAAGGCCGTCATCTAAAGATGCGCTTGAATGGGTTAGTGGTTTTGATCCAGCTATCAGTCATGCTGATTGGTCTATCCTTCTCGATTTAGCAGGTAATGCCCCTATACAGACATTACGATTTTATAAAGAGGGATTTCTTAACAAAAGCAAAGAATATTTGGACCTTTTAGGCAAAATATCAGCAAATAAACTCGATTCTCAGAAAGTCGCTGATCAGTGGATAAAAGAAGATTTGGAATTAGCATTAACCTGGTTCACAAGACAGCTAAAAAAAGGAATTCATATTCAATTATCAGATCGTAGGCCAGAGATTATTGATGCTTCTAGTATAGAGTCATTACTAGAAATTTTTAATAGAATTGAAATTAAAAAGCTATTTCAAATATATGATAAATCAGAATATTTAATCCGTTCTTTAGGTGGAGGTGTTAATGCAGAATTAGCGCTAAAGGCATTGTTGCTAGAATTCCAAGCTGCAATAGAAGGATAATATCTTTAAATTAATTTTTGCCAACCCTCATTTGGCTTAAAGCGTATACCCAGTTTTTCCTCAAATAAATTAAGCTGATCTATCACTGATTTGACGCCACGTTCTCTGGCATATTGAATAGGTCCTCCTCTAAAGGGTGCAAAACCTGCGCCAAAAACTATACCGGCATCAATTAAATCCAAATCTTCGACAACTTTATCTTCAAAGCACGCCATAGCCTCATTAACTAATGCTAGCACCAACCTATCCTTCAATTCGATTCCGGGCTTTGCGTACTCTTTTTTCTTCTTGGGACGGCCACCATCAAATGTATAAAAGCCTTTCCCTGTCTTTACGCCTAAATTTCCTGTCTTTACTTTATCAATTAGTAATTCTAAGTTGGCATTAGGAAGTTTGTCTCTTAGTATCTGGGTTACATTAAGAGCAATATCTAGCCCTACACGATCTGCAAGCTCTATGGGCCCTGTGGGCATACCAAACTGTATAGCTGCCTCATCAATAGTCTCAAGCTGATAGCCTTCTTGGTAAGCATATAACGCCTCTAGCATATAAGGGGCTAACACACGATTCACTACAAACCCGGGTACGCTACGACATGGAAGAGGTAATTTGTCGATATGTCTTACAAATGAAATGGCGTCTTCAAAATATTTTGTGTTGGTTGAATCACTACGAATTACTTCTACCAAAGGTAGTCGGTCTACCGGATTAAAAAAATGCAATCCAACAAACCTTTCAGGGTGCACTAAGTTTCCAGAAAGTTGCTCTATATCAATGCTAGAGGTATTGGTCGCCAAGATAGCTGTTGATTTTAAGTCTTGTTCTATATTCTCAAGTAATACTTTTTTAGCATCTAATTGCTCAATAATTGCTTCGATAACGATATCCGCATCGCCTATCATTTTTCCTTCTGGATCAGGTCTTAATCGCTTATGCGCGGAGTCCAGTGTTTTTGGATCTTTTAGTCGGCGCTTAAATAAACTTGCAGCTTTTTTTAAGGCGGGCTCAATTATGACTTTTTTACTATCCTGAACAGTTACGATAATTTTTTTTAAACTGCACCAGGCAGCAATATTGGCACCCATTACACCTGCACCAATAATATGTGCTGATTGAATGGGTGAAGCCAATTCTGAAAGGCCACTAAGTTTTTGTCGAAGAAAGTACACTCGAACAAGGTTTTTTGCAGTTGTTGTAAAAAGTAATCTCGATATTGACTTGGCTTCAGCATGGTAAGCCTCAGTATCAGATCCGCCATGTTGAACCCATAGATCTATTAGCGAGTATGGTGCTGGATAGTGTTCTTGTCTTGCACGTTTCGAAATAATTTTTTTTAGATGTCGACCTAACCATATTCGACAAGGTTTTAATCTAATAAATCTTAAATAAAGAGGAGCTTTTTTTCTTGGTGGTTTATGAGAAACAAGTTGTCGAGCTTTTGTTTCAATTTGGGATCGATCAGCTACATAAGAAATCAATCCGATATTCAAGGCCTGCTGAGGAGTAAGCATTTTACCGCTTAACATTAAATCCATTGCAGCTAGGGCACCTAGGATACGTACACTTCTTACGGTACCACCAAAACCTGGATGTATGCCTAATTGAATTTCAGGAAAACCAATGGTTCGAGAATCTGTCATTACTACAAGACGATAATCACAGGCTAATGCAAGCTCTAATCCACCTCCTAAGGCAAAACCTTCGATAAGAGCGATAGTAGGGCAGGGAAGATTCTCAATCCTATCGAACAACCGGTGGGTATTTAGAACAAGAGCCTCTGCTTCCTCAATGCCATTTAAAGCACCGAACTCAGTTATATCTGCACCTAAAACAAAACCAGTAGTCTTGTTAGATCTTATAATTACACCAATTGGCGGGTCTAGCTCTAAGTGATCGATCAACTCAGAGAGTTCTTTTAGTACAGAGTTAGATAAAACATTTGTTGTGCTGTCCGTTTTATCTAGGGATAGCCAGCATAAGCCGCTAATATCCTTTTCTATGTGCCAATGCTTAGTCATAATTGTTTATATGTGTTTCTAGTATGTGTCTTCTTGTAACTTCAAATTTAGATAGTATGGTATTTAATATATCTTGAATTAGTCTTTGATAAACCCTTATTAATAAGCGCTTATTTTTGAATCATCCTAACTTAAAACTCCTACGCTTAATGTTGGCTCTTGCTGTATTGGGTCTTTCAGCATGTGCTGCAACATCTGAACTAACAAGCCGTTCACGGTGTGATTTGCGTTCTTTTTGCTTTAATCAAAACAATATTCGCAATATAACAATAATAAGTAATGAGGCATTCGTTGTTCATGTGGGAAGTAATAGATGCCCTTATTTAGTAGAGGTAAACGGGGTGTTTTGCGATTTAAATTTTTCTTCAGCAATTGGGTTTAGAAATTCAGATGGCCGCATATGCAGGGCAGGTAACACTCAAGTAGTTACCGATCCTTTTCGGCGCAATAGTAACGATGTGTGCCGTATACGAAATGTCAAACCTGTGACTGATGATGAATTGTTAGAATATTATGCAGTTCACGGCCGCATTCCACCTTTACCACCAGCTGGCTCTGGTCAGTTAGAGTTAGAGCCGCAATAATTGATTTTTGTTATTT
>JAQWRR010000030.1 GCA_029243585.1 Gammaproteobacteria bacterium | reverse complement strand
CTCGTGGATTTTATTGAGATAGGATCTCAGATGGGCTGGCCCTTGTTTGCACCACCTGACGTTCCTGTTAACCGAGTAGAAGCATTACGAGAAGCATTTAACTCACTCATGAATGACCCAGAATTTATTCGAGCAATTGACTTAACAGTTAGAGCAGAATTACAGCCAACTATAGGTAGTGAATTGACACTTTTTGTGGAAAAATCTCTAGAAACACCAGACATAATCCTGTCTGAAGCTAAATCAATTTTAGGACTCGACGGCAGATAAAACTATGTTTGAGATGGCACTAAGCGCGCTTGAAATTGTCTTTGATCCCTCACGGCTCATATTTGTTGCGTTAGGCGTGGTTATCGGTTTATCGCTCGGCGTTATTCCAGGGCTTAGCGGGATCGTTGGTCTATCATTACTCCTACCTTTCACATTCGATATGGACCCATTCACGGCGCTTGCATTCTTAGTCGGACTACAAGCAGTTGTTGCTACATCAGACACCATTCCTGCCGTTTTGTTTGGTGTACCAGGTACCGTTGGATCAGCATCCACAATACTGGATGGCCACCCTATGGCGAAACAAGGTCTTGCGGCACGTGCGTTTGGTGCTGCTTTCTCTGCATCGCTACTGGGCGGGCTTTGCGGTGCACTTTTTCTTGCTTTAAGCATTCCTATTCTACGACCATTCATTCTTAGTTTTGGTTCGCCTGAACTTCTAGCCTTTTGCATATTTGGATTATCATTAATAGGTGTTCTCAGTGGTGGTAATCCACTCAAAGGGCTTGCAGCCGCAGCGGTTGGGCTGATGATTGCGACTGTTGGCGAGGAACCAAATACTGCGATTGAACGTTGGACTTTTGGATCTTTATACCTACTTGAAGGCATTCCACTTGTTCCTTTAGCGCTTGGTCTATTTGCGATTCCAGAAATAGCGGAAATGGCAATTGCCGGAAAAACCATGCGCAAAGAACATGGTGTTGCTAGCGCTTGGGGACAATTAGATGGAGTCAAAGACACGATATCAAATTTTTCTATCGTATTGCGCGGGTCTGGAATTGGAAGCGTTTTAGGTGCTGTACCAGGTATTGGGGCACCAGTAATTCCATGGATTGCCTATGGACATGCCATGCGGACAGAAAAAGGTGCCTCAGAAACTTTTGGTAAAGGTGATGTGCGCGGAGTAATTGCATCGGAAAGTTCGAGCAATGCCAAAGAAGGTGGCGCGCTTGTTTCTACTATTGCTTTTGGTGTTCCGGCTACTGCTGCTATGGCGTTATTACTTGGCGCATTTTTGATCCATGGGCTCTCTCCAGGGCCTGATATGCTCACGACTCGACTAGATGTCACATATACCCTGGTTTGGACAGTTGCGTTAGCCAATGTGCTTGGGTGTGGAATCTGTTTCATCTTTGCACGACAGTTAGCAGCAATTGCACGTATAAGAGTTGGCATTCTGGCGCCTGTCGTACTTTCGATCATTTTCATTGGCGCTTTTCAAGCTACCCGACAGTGGGGGGATGTTTTTGCATTACTTGGCTTTGGATTGCTTGGCTGGGTGATGAAACGAGTGGACTGGCCAAGGCCCCCCCTATTACTTGGTCTTGTGCTTGGCGGGCTCTTAGAACGTTATATGTTTATTTCCTTTCAACGCTATGGATTTGACTGGTTATCTAGGCCAATCGTCATAGGCGTATTACTGATAACCGCCTATAGCATTTTAAAACCTTTTATTACCGATCTCATAAAGCGGCGTCGAAAAAAAGATACGCGTTATGTGCTTGAGTTTAAGCCAAATAGCATTGATTCAGCCTTCTGGTTTAATCTCGGAATTATCGTATTCTTTTTAATTGCGATCGTCGGTTCTTGGCAGTGGGACTTCGGTGCAAAACTGGTGCCACAGGTCATTGGCTGGCTAGGGCTTTTCCTCGTAAGTTGGCAACTAGCTGCAACATTATGTCTTAGAACAGAGTCACTCAACCCAGCAATGACTCCTGGGAACTCTGGATCCGATATAAAGCATTCAGATACACCATCAGAACTAGATCACTTAAGTAATAGTGAAATCAGACGACGCACTACTAGCTATTTTTCCTGGTGCTTGTTAACTCTTGCAACCGCTCTATTGATTGGGTTACTACCTGCAATACTGATATTCCTAATTAGCTACCTACGCATAGAATCAAAAGAAAGTTGGAAAATGACACTAGCTGTGGGTTTAGGCACATGGAGCGCCTCTTATTTGCTTTTTCATCAACTGCTTAGAGTTCCCTGGCCTGCATCATTTATTGGCGACCTCTTGCCAGGTTTACGAGCAATTGGAGCAACTAACCTACTTTAAAAAATGAAACGCTACTAATCGCTTATTGGTCATTTAAAAGCAAAATGCCATCATCATCTCCATAAACAATATCGCCCGACTCACACCAGACATTCCCAATTTGAATTGGGATATTGGTCTGGCCTTCACCACGACGTACTGATTTTCGTGGCGTTACCCCAAGAGCCATGACTCCCAAACCAAGCTTGCTCAAAGCAACCTTATCTCTAACGAACCCATATACTATGATTCCTGCCCACCCCCTACGCTGTGCCTCATCAGCTAAAACATCCCCCACAAGGGCGCAACGTTGAGAACCTCCGCCATCAACTAACATTACCTTCCCTTTACCCTCCATAGCTACAAGCTCTTTGATTCTTGAATTGTCCTCAAAACACTTTACGGTAACCACGGTTCCACAAAACTGTCTTTCACCACCGAAGTTCAAAAGCGAAACAGTTGGGACACGAGCTACATCAAGGTGTTCGTCGTAGAGGTCACAAGTGGGCTTAAAGACAATATTCATTATGTGCTCCTTGCCTGCTGAAAGGGATGCAGAAAAGATTTTGTAAGCGATTATTAGCTAGTTCAAATGTAACGGGAAAAACCAAGTATCACAGCTATTTTACCAGTCGATTGCATAGATTTAACTATAAATAGAGAGCATAGTTTTGATGCTTAACCCAGGTTCAGTTAGTCTTGGAAGACTAAAACAAGTCGACTTATTAGATTCGATCGCCATGGGAACAAATTTAATGACTATAAAACACCTTTATAAGCTTGGCATGGGCAGCGGACTACTGCTACTACTCACAGGTTGCTCTTCAGAAAATAGCGGACCTAACGTCTCCCAAGCCCAAGCACCAGCGGCTATTGATACCCCAGCAACCAATATGGGCAACGCTGATGAAGCACCTCAATTTGAGGTGGATATCTCTTGGCCTCAGCAATTACCAAACGACTGGATTCTTGGACAAGTCTCTGGCATTGCTACGGACAGTCAGAACAACGTATGGATTATTCAGCGCCCACGCACACTTACCGCGCACGAACTTGGGGCTGTACAAAACCCGCCGGCAACAGAGTGCTGCTACCCAGCTCCCTCAGTTATTGCCTTTAATCCTGAAGGTGAAGTTATTCATGCCTGGGGTGGTCCCACATGGAATCAAGAACAATCGGTTCTTGATACATCTTATGGCTCAGCAAATACAGTCGACCCAGCCGGATGGGACTTGCCTGAAAATTGGCCAACTCAGGAACACGGAATTTTTATCGACCATGAAAACAATGTGTGGATTGGTGGCAATGGAAGTAGCGACCATGTCGTAATGAAATTCACATCGGAAGGTGAGCATCTTCTGACAATAGGTCAATGGAATGAAACACGTGGCAGTAACGATACCCAGCACCTTGGTCGACCTGCTGACGTAACTGTAGATATTGAAACTAATGAGGTCTACATTGCTGATGGCTACCTTAATCGGCGAGTCATAGTGTTTGATGCTAATACCGGTGAATACAAAAGACACTGGGGTGCTTTTGGAAACATCCCCGATGACACTATTGATATCTCAACTATGACACCCGTCAATGATTCCTGGCATAACCCGGTCCATGCCGTTCGAATATCTAATGATGGTCTTGTTTATATAGCCGACCGAGGTGGGAGCAGAATACACGTCTTCAATAAAGACGGTACTTTTGTACAAGAAGGTGTCTTTGCTCCATGGACAATCGTACAAGGAGCAGCCTGGGATATTGAGTTATCCCGAGACCCACAACAACAATGGCTCTTCGCAGCTGATGGGGCAAATATGAAGGTCTGGATTCTACGTCGAGAAGACATGGAAGTTGTAGGATCTTTTGGTCATGGTGGTAGACAAGCCGGTCAATTCAACTGGGTCCATAACATCACTGGTGACAGCTTTGGCAACCTATATACAGCTGAGGTAAACACAGGCAAACGTGTGCAAAAGTTTGTCCCTGTTGCGACCAATTAATAGGTGCAGATACGCAAACTTTTTGCCTAATATAAAACTGGAGAGGTCATCATGGCATATGAACTAGTAGGTAAGAACTTTATACCGCCAGATATTCGAGGCAAGGTCACTGGGCGTGCGAAGTATGCGGAAGATTTCCGGGCTGAGGGGATGCTCTTTGCAAAACTATTTACAAGCCCTATTCCACATGCACGGGTCCGAAATCTTGATATCTCAGCTGCATTAGCTCTGGATGGCGTATTTGCAATTCTCACAGCCGATGATATTCCCTCTTCACAAATGCCTGCAATGCCTGCCACCCCGATACTCACAAATGAACCATCCTATGTGGGTGAACCAATACTAGCGGTTGCGGCCATTGACGAAACAACGGCTCATGACGCTATTGACCTTATTGAGCTAGATCTAGAGCCTCTTCCATTCACTGTAGATCCTCTAGAAAGTCTTTATCCTGGAGGCCCAAACGCACGTAGTGATGGCAACGTTGCAAGTCGTCGAATTGAGACACAAACTATAAAGTGGACCGCACAAGATTTTGCTGATGTTCAGGAAGGTCAATTACCAATGGGGCAAGCAATTACTGAATGGGCCTATGGTGATATTGAAGCAGGATTTGAACAAGCAGCCGTCATCGTTGATGAAAGCTTTGTAACGGCAGGCCTCTCACATCACTGCATGGAACCACGTAGCTCTATGGCCTACTGGGAGAACGGGAGATGTTTTCTTCATGGGTCATCTCAAAGCCAAGGTTCAATGATTCCAGGGTTGCTCCGTTTACTCAATCTAGAACAAGAAAATCTAGTTTACATTGCCGAAACATGCGGTGGAGGGTTTGGCTCTAAAGGCGGCCCATACCCCACTATGGCAATACCCGCATTATTAAGCCAACAAACTGGCCGCCCAGTGATGTTACGTATTACACGTGCTGAGGAGTACGGCTTGGGAACAGCACGGCCAGGATTTCAAGGTCGACTAAAAATGGGGTTCCGGGCAGATGGTAGATTACTAGCGACAGATCTCTCTATCATTAATGAAAATGGCCCACATACAGGTTGGACTGATAACGACTCTGCAGCTGATTCTATCTCCTTACTATATCAACCTATGGCCATGAGATACCGAGGAATACCAGTAGAAACCAATACCCCTCCACGAGGCCCTCAGCGTGGACCTGGGCAGAATCAGATAGCTCAAGCCATAGAACCTTTGCTTAATAAAGCAGCAACAGAATTAGGTATTGACCAACTTACAATACGACGCATTAATGCAGCCGATAATGATGCAACAATTGGCGCTAACCAGGGACCACTAACCAGCGCTTATCAAGATGAAACACTAGTGCAGGGTGCCGAGCTTTTTAATTGGGAGGAAAGAAGCGCGCGCAGTGGGCAACGTAATGGATCTAAGGTTATTGGCATTGGGATTGGTCAAAGTTATCACTCGGCTGGGCGAAACAGTTATGACGGTCTTGTGCGAATTACCCCTGACGGCAAACTTCATATACATACTGGCGTTGGTAACCTAGGAACCTATTCACATACTGCAACATCGCGTGTTGCTGCAGAAGTTCTAAAATATAATTGGGATAATTGTATTGTCGTCCGTGGAGATAGTCGTAGACATCTAGCTTGGGCTCCAACGCAAACTGGCAGTAACACCTCCTTTACTTGTACCCGTACTGCTTATGTAGCTGCAATAGATGCATTGGAAAAACTAAAGGAAATAGCTGCGATGGAACTTGGTGGGTCAGCTGATGACTATGACATTACAGATGAGACCGTATTTCTGAAGTCAGATGCCTCAACTAGCATAACTTTTGCTGCAGCAGCTCAGCGCGCTATCGAACTTGGTGGAAAATACTCTGGTCATGAAGCTCCTGCGGATATTCATGATGTTACACGCATGTCCGTCGCAGGACTTGCAGGCACAGGCCTCATTGGAGTAGCAAAAGATAATTTACGTCATGAAGGGGTTGCACCAGCCATCGCTACTGGTTTTGTAGAGATCGAATTAGACCTTGAAACAGGAAAATTCGATATTGTTGAATACGCCGCAGTGGCTGACTGCGGAACGGTATTACACCCCATGGGACTATCAAATCAAGTCAAGGGTGGCACAGTTATGGGACTTGGTATGGCATGCTCAGAACGCCATATCTATGATTCGCAAAGCGGACTGCCCGCTAATGTGGGATTTTACCAAGCCAAACCAATGTCCTACCTTGATGTTCCTTCTACTATGCAATGGGGTGCAGTTAATATTGCAGACCCGCAAAACCCGGTAGGTGCAAGAGGAGTTGGGGAGCCAGTAGAAGGTTGTGCATCTGCGGCAGTCTTATGTGCTATATCTGATGCTCTTGGTGGACATTATTTTAATCGAGCGCCTATCAGTCCTGACATGATTGTTAACGCTGCGGCAGGTCGATCTCAGTCCCATCTTCCGCTAGCAGTAAATACTGCCTAACAGGCCTTGAAGCAGCTTGCTGCTCTAGTTAAAACAGGACAATTCCGCTTGCGGCATAACCAGTGATAACTAAAACCTAATCATGACAGGCAATAACTAAAGCCCGCTGTATATTCTGCAACCCATGCAAGACACACCGGTACTAAAAGATATCGTATTACTAGGTGGCGGCCATAGCCATGTCGCAGTTCTACGGTCTTTTGGAATGCAGTCCCTAGCCGGAGTTCGACTAACATTAATCAACAGAGATATTGAAACTCCTTACTCAGGAATGTTGCCAGGCCTGATTGCTGGTCATTACACCGCTGACGAAGGACATATAGATCTCATCCCATTAACAAGATTTGCTGGTGCTCGGTTCATAAAAGATGACGTTATTGGAATTAATACTGAAAATCAGACCGTACTGCTGGGCAAACAGCCTCCGATCCCCTATGACCTCCTGTCTATCAATGTTGGATCCACTCCACACACGCATCAAATAGCCGGTCTAAAAAATAATGTCATTCCAGTAAAACCCATTAATCAGTTTTTAAATCATTGGGAAAAACTACAAGAACGAATATCCGCACAAAGGGACCATATAAAAATTGGAATCGTTGGTGGTGGCGTAGGTGGTGTTGAACTAACCTTAGCCATTGATCATTTCATTAAATCTTTAACGTTAAAACCAGACAATATTGATCTAACTTTAATAACAGCAAGCGAGGAAATTTTAGATGATCAAACAAAAAATGTTGCAAGACGCTTCAGACAATTATTAATAGAACGGGGCGTTGAAATTCGTACCTCTACCGAAGTAACCGAGGTACGACCACGCAAAATAATAAGCGGTGATTTGGAATTAGAATTTGATGAAATTCTTTGGGTTACACAAGCCGGAGCACCAGCCTGGCTAAAAACCACGGGTCTTAAATTGGATGCCAATGGATTCATACTTACTAACAACCATCTTCAAAGCCTTTCGAATAACAATATTTTTGCTGTCGGTGATGTGGCTGCTATGGCTAACCACCCAAGACCTAAAGCTGGCGTCTTTGCCGTAAGGCAAGCACCAGTTCTCACAAAAAACCTGCGTATAAGTCTTCTAGGGGGAAAGCTATTAGCCTATAGACCTCAACGTCACTTCCTAAAGCTAATAAGCACTGGCGATAAATCCGCTATCGCGACACGAGGAAAATGGTCAATGGAAGGTCGCTGGATCTGGAATTGGAAAAACTGGATTGATACACATTTTATAGATAAATATAAAACTCTCCCAAAAATGCAGACTGACAAGAATTCAGTCCGTTTAGGTATAAACACGAAACTACTAAAATCAGCAGACACTCACCTATCAGAAGAGAGCATGCGCTGTGGAGGGTGTAGTGCAAAGGTGGGATCTGATGTACTTTCGGCAGCACTTAAAGACCTACCACTTACAGATAGAAATGATGTCGTCATTGGTTTAGATCATCCAGATGATGCCGCCTTAGTTTCAGTTCCAAACGGAAAACTCTCTGTGCTCTCTATTGATGCTTTTAGACCAATGGTGTCGGATCCATACCTCTTTGGTCGAATCACTGCAAACCATTGTTTAGGAGATCTTTACGCAATGGGTGCAGAACCCCAAAGTGCAATGGCTATTGTGACTTTGCCTCTATGGCCGGAGAACAAACTTGTCAATGAACTTAGACAAATGTTGTTAGGTGCACTGCAAACATTAAATGCTGAAGGCGTATCTCTAGTAGGTGGACATACGAGCGAAGGCTCAGAAACAACTCTTGGTTTTTCGGTTACTGGATTAATAGATAAAGATAAAAAATTACTTCGTAAAGCTTCGGTTCAACCAGGCGATTGCTTGATCCTAACAAAAGCCCTTGGCACTGGAACACTACTTGCTGCTCATATGCGCGCTGAGGCTAAGGGTCGTTGGATCAGTGCAGCAGTCAACTCTATGCTAACTTCGAATTACAAAGCAGGAGCAATTATTCAAAGTCATAATGCAAGCGCTTGTACTGACATCACAGGTTTTGGGCTTGCTGGCCACCTGCTTGAGATGCTCAAAAATTCGAATGACACTGCAGCTATAAATATGGATGAACTTCCACCGATAGAAGGCGCTATTGATACTCTCAACCTTGGAATAGTCTCTACCCTTCACCCCCAAAATGAACGTTTCTCAAAACAAATTGAAATCTCTGATGAGGCGCTTTCACATACTACATTTCCACTACTCTTTGATCCTCAAACTTCCGGGGGCTTGCTTGGAACAATTCCTGCTGAGCAGGCCGATTCCTGCCTAGCAGATCTGATAGCTCAGGGTTATGAGTCCAGTAGAATTATAGGCACAGTCATTCAGTCCGAGTCAGAGCAAAAAATAACGCTGAGAACCTAAGGCTCATGGAATATATCTAACGGTAAAATGGCGGTTACACCAACATTAGGAACATCTACTAATTGCCCGATACGCAAATCCACTGCAACGCTTGCAACAATATATGCCTGCTGTGGTGTCAAATCGTAGGTATCGACCATGTAGTCGATAATTTCAAGTAGTGCGTTACGCGCAGCAAGTGAAATGTCCTTTGAAAGATTCTCCAGTGCTGCCACTCTGGGAGAATCCAAATAGTTCATATCTGGGGGAACTTCACCAGCATCTTTTAATGGTAACCCAGTAGTTGCATAAAACCGACGAGAAGGTATATCCATTAATCTTGCAGGACCTTCATAATGAGGACCACGCTCTAACTTACGTCCGTCCTTAATAACCTCTGTAGTTAAAGTAACAGTAGCATCCATTTCGATCGCCGTACCAGCGACCTCACCATCACCCTGAGCAAAATGCAGATCACCAATACCGAGTCCACAGCCTTCGATATAACAGGGCAGGTAGATAGTGCTCCCTACACCCAGGTATCGAATATCCATATTGCCTCCGTGTTCACGCGGTGGCCCAGTACGCAAACATTCTCTATTTTTATTTGCTTGCTCTCCACAGATATTAGTAGGCGATGCATGTGCGGACTGCGGCAACGTAGATGCACCCCCCTGATCTGAAAGGGCCTGTTCCCGCGCAACGGTCTCTGCTATCTGCTCGGGCCCAGGTAAAACGGTAATAATGCCCGGAAAACTACTGTTTGGAATCCTTACGCCCGGCAAATCATCTGACACAGCTTCTTTACGATTAAGCCGCCACAACACACTGAAAGGTCCAGAAATATGGTCTCCAACAAATGCATTACCAGTAATTCTAGTCTGCCCAAAAAGACCAGGCTCTATATCTCTAATGGTGACAGCCAGAATATCTCCTGGCTCTGCTCCTTCTACATAAACGGGTCCTGTTAGTGGATGTACTGTCCCAAGTACAGGGTCAGAAAATCGTTCATCCACATAAGTGCTAGTCGGATCCAACTGAGCATCTATAGAATTACGTGTTTTTAATATAATCATCTGCCCAGGTTCAGCATGACCTGCCATCGGAATATCCGGATGGAGACGGTTAAAACAGTGGGGATCCTCACCACAATGCCACCCATTACCGCCGAGAATCAACACCTCATCCTGAGCATTTACACCAGCTACCCTAAATGACAGAACCAACACGAAAAAAAGACCGTATGTAGTTGTAACTAATTTTTTACAATTTATTTTCATAATTACTCTCAGAAGAATTGGTCTAGGCACTAAAACAAGCACCTAAACATACAACATTTTATCTAGGGGGAAGTAACTACTACTCTCCCACGCCTATAAATTGATAGCCATGCCAAAGACAAGGCTGCTATAACTAGGGCCGGCATAGCTGCTATCTGTACCGTCGACCAACCATAAAAATTTAGTAATACACCTGAAAGGAAAGAAGCCATCGATACGGTACCAAGCACTAGAAAATCATTTAGTCCTTGAACTTTAGCTCTTTCATTCGTCCTATATGTGCCTGACAATAATGTAGTGGCACCAATAAAGCTGAAATTCCAACCAAAACCAAGAAAGATCAGAGCCGCATAAAACTGCCCAAGCTCAACGCCAGACAGTCCGATAAAACAACTTACTCCGAGCATTAATAATCCTAAACCCATAACTCGTAAATTCCCGAAACGTGTAATTATCGTTCCAGTGAAAAAACTCGGCCCAAACATGAAAAAAGCATGCCAGCGAACCACATCAGCAGCTTGGCCAGAAGTAAATCCATGTTCAACCATAGCAAGGGCAGTTGAAGTCATAACAAGAGCCATTACTCCATATGAAATCATGCCGCAAAGTATGGCTATGATTGTCTCTGGCTGACGCACTACTACACCCAACGGCCGACCAACTGTCACATCCTCATCATTAGACGCAGGCAAAGGAACATCTAAAAAAAGCACCCCTATCGCACCTATAATATTAAGAAGCGCCACAACTGCATAGGCCCCAGCAAAAGGGGTCGGTGCAAAGAGATCGGAAAAGTTTTGTACAACTTCTGACCCAATTATTGCCCCCACAAGTCCACCGGCTAGAACCCAAGAGATTGCTTTAGGTCTAAAGGCATCTGATGCAGTATCTGCTGCAGCAAACCTATAAAACCCGTGAAATGAGTAGTAAACACCAGTAAAAATTGCGCTAAACAACAAAAGCCAGAAGCTGCTAATTAGTAGTGCCGTAGTTGCAAGTATTCCTCCGATACAACCACCACACGCACCAACTAAAAAACCCACACGACGACCAACCTTACCCATAAAAAGAGAGGCTAAAGGCGCACCAAATACAGCCGTAAACATGACTAAAGAAATGGGCAAGGTTGCCAGCAGCGGGGTATCTGCAAGCATAGCGCCTGCTAATCCACTAAGTACGATGGTTATTTGTAGCTGTGACCCTAGAACTGCCTGCGCAAAAAACAGAATCGCTACATTTTTTTTAGCCCGACGATCATCGCTGTCAAGATGTGTAACCAATCTATTCAACTACTCAATGTCAAGCAGTTGAACTTCAAACAATAATGTCGAATCTGGTGGGATAACATCACCCGCCCCACGACTGCCATAACCTAGTTCTGGCGGAATTATTAGCTCTCTTTTTTCATCAATTAGCATGCCAGCAACCCCTTGATCCCACCCAGCTATAACACGACCAGCACCTAGCGGAAATCCGAACGGCCTGTTGCGATCAACAGAACTGTCAAATTTAGTTCCACGCCCACCTTCACTATCTGGATCGTAAAGCCAACCCGTATAGTGCACGTTCACAAAATGACCCTCTTCAGCTGCAGCACCCGACCCTTCCTGAGTGGTAGTCATTAGCAAACCAGACTCCGTTGTAATTGTCTCGGGTCCAGCCATTTCTCCATCAGTACAGGCGCCTATTAAGAATAAGGCAATGAAAAGGCTCGACAGTGTTATTTTTTTTAAAAAAAACTCAATATTCATACAATATATTCCTAAAGCTGTGCTTTATAGGTATTTATACTCTCTTAAAATTTTCAGTTAACTGCATCATAAACAATCTGGCCTGCCATCATGGTCATCAATGGTTGGATATCACGAACCTCATCAACAGGAATACTGAGGTAATCACGATCTAACACCACCAGATCCGCATACTTTCCTGCCTCAAGAGTGCCAATATCTTTTTCCATAAAAAGGATGTGCGCATTCGAACGGGTATGGGCTATCAAAGCTTCTTCCCTAGTAATCACCTCATCATCTTCATATTTACTGATATCAGGGAATACCTTACCTGCAGTGTACTCCCAGATTGTATGAAAAGGGTTATAGGTAGCAACAACAGTCCCATCTGACCCCAGCCCCCAAAGTATGCCGCTATCTTGAATCATACGAACAGGTGGCGAGGCCCTGCCTTCGACTCGAGGCTTAACAGTATGATTAGCAAGTGTAATATTCCAACCAAGAGTCTTTGCTCTCTCAACTGTTTTCTGACTAATGAGGTCAACATGCCCTAATGTCCATCTCAAATCTTTGGTTGGATAGTCCTTGCTAATCTCTTCCGAAATTTGAAGCATCCGTAAAGCGGTGCTGTCCTGCATAGCGTGTTCGTTTATATACCAACCATTTTCTGCCGCCGCATGGGCAATAGTTTGAAAGGCAGCATAAATTTCCTCAGAAAAGGGTTCATTCGAAGCCGTATTGTCATGTAATAACCCGTATACGTGCTCTCCGATTCCAAACATTCCGAATCTGTCTCCACGCTGAAACGGCGCCTCACGACCTAACATTTCAGCAGCCGCTATAGCAGTTCGTGGAGAATCAGCCCAATAACGTGCCGCATAGAACACTCGGACACTAAGCTCATTCTCTCTGTGTATGGCTTCAACTGGATCATAAGACCCGTCTAGGTATCCAACGTCGTAAGCGGTAGTAATACCAACACTATTGAGGTAATCATTAAAAGCTTTAACCTCTACCATCCGCTCCTCTAGCGTCTCGCCAAAAGGAAAATATTCCAATGCGGCATACATGACAGTACGCCCCTCTCTGCTATTAGTTCGGATTACAGATCCACCATCATAGAGCTGTGGAACTTTTGGAGCTATTTCATTTACAGCCAAGGTATTCATATAAAATGTTCTATAGGTTTTTTGTATAAAAACCGGATTTTCAGGTGCAGCAGAATCGAGCTCTTCACGGGTAAAGCCACCAGGCTTGTCTGCGAACTGTTGCTCATGCCATCCACCTAAAATGAATATCCAACGGCCTGGACCAAGCTCCCCTGCCTTTGCACTAATTCGCGATAAAACTTCTTGCCGTGAAGTTATGCCGTGAATTCTTGTCTCATAGGCCGCGAAATTCGTACCTCGCAAATAATGAATTTGGTTATCAATCATCCCTGGAATGACTGTCTTCCCTTCCAAATCAGTCTGCACCGTTGTAGTGGCGGCTAATCCCC
>JAQWRR010000022.1 GCA_029243585.1 Gammaproteobacteria bacterium | reverse complement strand
CGCAGTTAGTTTAACAATTTTGATTTTGTCGCTATTTTCAACTGAGTTCACCATATGGCGACCCCACCACCCAAGCCCCACCATTGCAGCCTTGATCACAATTAGCCTCCCTAGCTATTACCCAAATTGGGCATCTTAATTAATAACGTACTCAACTGGCCAATCATAACCACTTTGAGTAATCGTCTCGATATATGCTCGTACAATCTCAGAACCAGGCATGCCTCTTGAATCGGCTTCCTTGGCCATTTCATTTGGAAAATTACTTAATGAACGAGCCCACTGAGCTCGAACCTCATTAGGTAACTCCCGAACCGTCGCACCAGAATTTCGAAGGTTCTCCAATCCTGATTTTTGCCGATTATCCAGAATTTTTGCCGCCTCATTTTCATAACTACGCCCGACCTCTATGACAATATCACGCACCTCTGAGGGTAAACGTTCGAGGGAACGCGTATTCATAGTAATAATGATCGCACCTCCCATCGCTCCAAATCCTATCAATGTGTAATAGGGTGCAGGCTCATGTAGTTTGTATGCAAAGTAGGCAGAAGGAAACATCAACCAGCCCGAATAAACGCCAGTCTGCATAGCCATATAAGCGTCCGGCAATATTGACTGCACAGGTATAACCCCGGCAAGTTCTAGCCACGGCAAGTTAGGACCAGCCCCTGCAATCTTTACCCCTTGCAGATCTTCAACAGCCTCCCATGGCACACTTGAACCAAGGTGGTAGTTATCCCAACCATTTATAGCAATCAATGACTGGCCATAGTTTGTTTCCAAATGCTCATTCAACCATGGATAAGCATCATAAACCCTGCGTGCTGCCTTAATCCCTTCCTCAGCCCCCTCTGGACCAAACGGAACAAAATACTGAAAGTTGTGTAAAAACATTTTTGCGGGTTCAAAGCATGTACAGAACCCACCAATATCTAAAATTCCAACCTGGACCGCTTCAAGTGTCTCTGATACTGAAGCGATGGAGCCCCCGTAACCTTCAATAATCCTTAATTCATGCTCAGTTTCTGCGGAAACTCGCCTTTTTAACTCAGGCACCAGGTAATCACGTAACACTCCCGCATAAACAGTTGGGCCGGCAGGATGGCCAGAACCAATACGCAAAGTGTAAAGGTCAGCTACCGCGTTAGTCGACAAAGGCAGTTGCAATAACACAACCAGGAAAATCACAATCCACCGTAAATATTGCAACATAAAAACTAGCGCCTCGACCAAGGTTTCACATAAGCACCACTATCAAATGCTCTGCAGGCAAACCCAGAACTTAAAGGCCAACGAGCGTTCTTGCTTCGCCTTGAAGTTCCACAATATGCAGACCCGTATTAGAGCGGTCTACGGCATAGATATAACCCCTATCGTCAATATTCACATTGTTTGTCTGAATCGCTGAATCACAACGTTCTATCCCATTTACTTGGGCACACATCTCAATAGTGTTTTCCGTTGTCTCAGGAATAAAGTAAGCAACTTCTATAGGCTCAAAAGGATTCCTAATATCAACTGCACGTATTCCGGCATTAAAATAAGAAAATATAGCTAATGTTCGATCAAAATCAGGATGAAATGCATCATGTACTGAGTGAGGCCCGAAACGACCCCCATCATTACAAAAATCGTGAGGCTCATTTGGAACCTGGTATGAAGAAACAGGGAAAGGGTTCTCCTCTTCCGTAATGTCCAAGAAGAAAACGATATCTCGTACTCCCCTACAGTAAATTGCGCTACCACCTGCCTCTGAAGGTACGATTAGAAAGTCCCTAATGCTACCGCCCATGTCGTTTTCATTGTCTGAAATTTCAAACCCAAGAAGTGGCTTTGCAGTGTGAACCCCCCAATAACTAGGCATATCAAGCCGAGAGATTTGCGGATAGAGAAGGTTTTCAGGCGTTGGCGCAAGAGGGTCCACTACTTCAGGGTCACCATTCAAAAACTTGTCTTTATCAAGAATCTGCAGGGTTCCAGCATTCCCACTACCATAACCAACATATATACGATCACCATATGCGAATGCCTGGTGTAGCCCTGAAACAAGATACTCAGGGAATTCTCCAACGGCCGTCGGTTCCCAACCTACTAGCCCAAAATCTCTAATATGCTCGGGCTGCTCAGGATTGCTTAAGTCATAGACTTGCAGAACCCTAGTAACACGCCAACCCTCTGGTGTTCCATTAAAATATCCAATTCCTGTCTCACATTCCCATTGGAGTTTGTGTGTTTCTCTGTTGCCCCGACTGGACTCAGGACGAGATGAAAAACCTGTGGCATCAATGGTTGACATAAACTCTGGCTCTGCCGGGTTAGTAACATCAAACATTTCATAGGAAATTAGCCCATTGGTTCTAACCATATAGACCCGGTTGGGATCACCTTGGGGCAAAACGCTTCCATCACAAATTTGGACATGCTGGCTTCCATTTGCTTCAAGGCCCGTGGGAGGCAAATGCTTCAACAATATTGGTAATGTTGGATCAGTCACATCAAGTATTGTCAGCCCATTAACTTCCACAAGGTCTGTTTGAGGATTGTAGGACTGGCCGGCATGTTGCCCAACAAATAATATTCTACGGTCACCGTAAGCATGTACCTCAGGCTGATAAGCTGGACGAGCCTGTAGATCATGGTGGCCTACCAACTGCATATTCCAAGCATTAGGGTTTTCTTGCTGAGGAACTGAATCGGATGACTGCGAGGTTTCATCCTGTTGAGAACTGCAAGCGGACAGCAGCACAAAAGGGAATACAATCAAAAAACCCAATACAGGCCTAAAAAGCTGCGCAAAATGGGACATTATTTTTCCTCCAATTCTTCTCATAACCAAGATCATCTAGCCCACCATCATCGGACCTTAGGCCCCTTGAGTCCAGAGTCTAGACCTACTTCATGCTTTAGATAAAACTCTAGATAAAGAAGATACTTCCGACAAGCGGTACAATTATGCGTGAGTAAAAATCGCCTTCATCCGCGAATACCGAGTGTTTTTTAATAAAACCACGTACTTAGTGGCTGGATATGGGATCTAATTTTTTATGACTCAACAACTTTTTTCTCTAGCTGGAAAAGTGGCTCTCGTTACTGGAGCATCCAGCGGAATTGGTAGACATTCTGCTAACGTTCTAGCTAATGCAGGCGCTAAAGTGATCGCTTGTGCAAGACGTCTTGATAAGCTTGAAACGCTTATCTCAGAAATCAGGTCTACGGGCGGTAATGCGGAAGCAGTTCAGCTCGATATAACAGACAAAGCAAGCATCGACTCTATGTTTGAAATGGCACATAAAACAGTGGGTCTAGTCGATATCTTGGTTAACTGCGCAGGAATTGCGAAGACAGGAGGATTCCTAGAGCTTGATGATGCTACCTGGGATCAGGTCTTTGCTGTCAACCTTGATGGTTTAAGAAAACTCTCGCAGGAAGTGACATCTAAACTGATAAAGGCAAAGCGCCCAGGGGTCATCATAAATGTGGCTTCTGTAGCAGGCATGAGCGCTGCGCCTGGCTGGACAGTTTACGCAACCTCTAAAGCCGCAGTCATCCACCTGACAAAAAATATGGCTACCGAGCTCTGGCGCCATAATATTCGAGTAAACGCATTATGTCCGGGTTATTTCCCCACTGAGATGAACCAGGAATTCTTTGCGAGCGATGAAGGTAAAGAATATTTAAAGCGACTTCCTCCGCGGCGTATCGGCAATCTAGAAGAACTAACAGGACCTTTATTACTTCTTGCAAGTGATGCATCAAGTTATATGACAGGTGTTGCACTTCCAGTAGATGGGGGACATGCCATACGTTTAGTATAAAGATCTAATAATTGATTCTCTAATAGATTCAATATCTTAGTTTTTAGAAGCCTTCAGACCCAATTTTGCTAAAGGTTCAACCATTGTCCCAAGCTCCAATCCATAATCACTAGACGCATTGCCTTCAAGCGCCCTTTTTAATACGCCTTGGCATATTGCTGCAAGCCGAAAAAAAGAGCATGCAAGATAAAAGTGCCATGGACCAACCTCTTTAAGTCCTGTTCTATGACAATATCTAGAAAGAAAATCCTCTTCATATGGAATTCCTAGCTCCGCAATATCTAAATCACCGAGGCCAGGGATAAAAAGATCTCTTTTCATTCTCCGCTGCATACATAAGTAGGCTAAATCAGCAATTGGATGGCCTAATGTTGATAGTTCCCAATCAAGAACAGCAATCGCCTCTAAACTATCACTATCAAAAATAATATTATCTAGTCTAAAGTCACCATGAATTAAAGAGGTTCGACCATCATCCTCAGGAATATGCTTTGATAACCAATCCATAAGTTGCTCCATTGGTTTTACAGAACAGGTTTCTGAAGATCGGTACTGTTTCGTCCAACGGCTAACCTGTCGCTCATAATAGTTTCCAGTACTACCAAAATCACATAGAGCATTAGTTTTAATGTCAACATTATGAATAGCAGCTAATACTCGATTTGCTTCATCGTAAACATGCTTTCTTTGAATGGAAGTTAAACCGGGTAAAGCAGGGTCTGAAAATACTGTGCCGTCCACATATTCCATGAGGTAAAACCAGCTTCCAATGACCTTGTCATCTGTACATAGATGGTAGACCTTAGGGACTGGAACCTCTGTTTTATCAAGGGCCAACATTACGCGATACTCACGATCAATTGCATGGGCCGATTTAAGGAGCACACCCTCGGGTTTTCGGCGTAAGACTAATGAGTTTGACGATCCATCAATACGAAAGGTTGGATTAGACTGGCCTTGCGGAAACTTATAAACACTAATGGGACCATGAAAGCTTTCAATATGTTCCTCTACATAACTTGATAGTCTGGAAACATCAAACTGCTGCATCTTAGTCACCGTTATTCAGCACCCCATGCCCAAAAATCAGTATTTTCTTTCGCTAAATTTCTCGCTAAGACCATCTTATGCACCTCACTTGAACCATCAACAAGACGGGCACAACGAGCATAGCGATAAATCCTCTCAAGTACTGTATCCTTTGAATATCCACGTGCGCCGTTAAGCTGGATTGCTGTATCAACGGCCTTATGCAAGGTATCAGCTACCACTACCTTAGCCATAGAAACCTCTTTGCGAGA
Organism: Gammaproteobacteria bacterium; assembly: GCA_029243585.1. Classification (GTDB taxonomy): domain Bacteria; phylum Pseudomonadota; class Gammaproteobacteria; order Steroidobacterales; family Rariloculaceae; genus UBA6522. The sequence continues at coordinate 11,548 of JAQWRR010000022.1, read as the reverse complement.
GTAGTTTCCCTGATCCAGTTTCCATGCGGCATGCATAGTAAGTAAACGTCCAACATGAATTTCTAAAGCAGCTTCTCCAAGCATCCACTGCACACCTTCATGATCAGTAAGTTTTTTGCCAAACGCCTGGCGCTCAGAAACATAGTCCTGGGTAATCTCTAAACACCTTTTTGAAAGTCCTAGCCAACGCATACAATGAGTCAGACGTGCTGTACCCAAACGTATCTGAGTCACTTTCAGCCCATCCCCTACGCCCATAAGTCGATTCTCATCATCTATTGTAAGGCCATCGAAAATTAGCTCGCAGTGACCACCATGCTCTTCTGGTCCCATAGTCGGAATTCGCCGCTCAAGCTGCCAACCGGGTTGGTCTCGATGAAATAAAAATGCTGTTAAACCTTTCCTTGGATCATCGGAAGTTCTAGCAACTAAAATAAAATGTTCTGCAATGCCTGCTCCACTTATAAACCACTTGCGACCATATATTTTCCACTGATTCCCGATTTTCTCTGCTCGTGTCTGCATCATGCCACCAGGATCGGAACCGCTACCGGGTGCTGGTTCAGTCATAGCAAATGCTGACCATGACTCTCCATCTATTAAGGGTTGCAACCATCGGTCCTTCTGTAAGTTTGTTGCAACCTTCTCAAGCAACATCATATTGCCATCATCTGGAGCATGAGAATTAAAAACAGCAGGGGCATAAAGTGAACGGCCCATTTCTTCATAACAGGCAGCCATTCCCACCACAGGCAAACCTCCTCCACCCCGTTCCTTTGAAACCTGTAGCGCCCAAATACCCTCAGAACGAGCACGCTCCCTCAGTTCCGTAAGCAATGGAAGCACGATACTTTCATGTTCATCAAAGTTCGATGGATCATTCTCGAGAGGTAAAATATGCTCATCAACAAAATTCCTTATCTGTTTTCGATAAGCATCAATGTCTTTCGGTAAGTTAAAGTCCATAACCGTTATGTCCTGTGGTAATCCATGATTCAATCTCTAGACTTAATAGAATGTAGCAACCGATTTAAATACAAAACTATCATGATGGTTTTTGTTCGCTAAAGCCTTTTAATTAGTCTTAAACCATACATTGGTTTAAAACGCATATTTACATCTTCAATCGCTCAAACTGACTTCGTGGCCATGATAGACTGAGACTCTTATATATTCTCAATATTTAGTGTCGGCCGACAATGGAAAGCGTATCACCCGTCTATCACTAGGCCAATGCACGATCCGAGGATTTACTCTATGAGACGTCAGTCAATCGCATATGTACTATTCATTACGGTATCCGTTTTTTCTTTTCATGTTCCTGGAAACACACAAGAAAGCGAATGTCTCTCAAGGGACCTAGCCTTAGTAAACGGACGTATTTATACGATGGATCAGCAAAATTCGCTTGTACAATCTCTGCTAATCAAGGATAAAAAGGTTGCTGCCGTAGACCCTCAAGAAGAATCATTTAATGCATGCACAGATATCATTGATTTAGAACAACGTACCGTTATTCCAGGCTTAATTGACAACCATGTGCACTATATTCGAATAGCAAACCGTCCAGGCTATGACAATAGACCGCTTGAAAGAACCTTTACTATAAAAGAAGCACTGGAAGCAATCCGACGAAAAGTAGAAACCGTTCCTCAAGGAGAACTGATTACTACTATTGGTGGTATTCGCCGAAGTCAGTGGTACGAAAAGAGATTCCCAACAAGGTTAGAGCTTGATTATGTTTCACCGATGAACCCAGTCTATGTTTCAGAACGTGGGTCTGGGCCAGGGCGTACTAATACAGAAGGCCGTAATCTATTGAGAGAGTTAGGTGTCCCTGTTACAAATGATGGCTCTGTTGCAGAGGGGGTCGATACAGCTAGAGCCTACGAAGTGCTTGCGTCAAATATCACTAATGAAGACCGTAAACGACAGCTACTAGATGTTGCTGAATACGCCTTATCACTTGGACTAACTACCGTTATGGATATGTCAGGTACAGTACCGGGAGTTGGTTTTATTGATCAAACCGATGGCTATAGTTTCTTCCTTGATCTAGCAAGAGAAAATAAGCATAAGGTTCGGACACGGATTTTCTTTCCTGGTCTAGATGACAATATCGAATTAAGACAACTCAGGAGCAATCTCAATAAAGAATGGCTAAACTATGGGCCTGATATGGCAAAAGTTGTTGGTATTGGTGAGTGGTCTGTTAGTCGTAACCTTTTTAATCAACAACCTCTAGGCGAAGCCGCCCGCCTTGCACAAAGGCTTATCGCTGAACGAGGTTGGAGCTACCACCAGCACTTACATACGGCAGAAGAAATCGATGCCCATTTTGACGTATGGGAAGAACTAAACCAAGAGTTTGACTTAGCCGAATTACGATGGACACCGGGCCATCTAAGCCAAATAACCCCTGAACTAGTCCAACGCGCTAAAACCATGGGTCTCGGATTAGGGTTGCATGGACAACGCTTCCATAGTGGTACTACAGGCGGTCCTCCATGGCGAATGGTGCTCGACAGTGAACCTGTTGCCGTTGGAGCCGGTTCTGATGGCGCAAGGATAAATTCTCTGAACCCATGGAATATGGTCTATTACATGGTTACAGGGCAGGATATTTCTGGCAAATTAATTAATGACAAGCAACAGATCAGTCGATATGAAGCAGTGTGGCTTCTTAGCTCTTATCAGCAAGGTTGGTTTACCAAAGAAGAGGGCTTACTGGGAGGAATTGGTGTAGGTCGCTTTGCAGATATTGCGGTGCTAAACGAGGACGTATTCGACCCAATCGCCGTCTCAGATGAGGCTATAAGAAGTGTGAGTTCTGTTCTAACAATCGTAAATGGTGAAATTGTGTACGACGCTGGAATCCTAAAGCACTAGCCGCATTAAACTTATCCTCTACTTGAACTATGCCCTTAATAACTAAAAATAGTGCGGTAAGTTAGATGTCATTTTTTTTGTGTCCGTTTCCACCAAACTGTAGCTCCAGTTATAAAAAGAACTGCTGGTAATAGGCCTAAAATGACCCAAAGTGTCCGAATAGCAAGCCCACCAAAACGACCAAAATGCAAATCGATCAGCACTAGAAGTATCCCTTCACCAGGTCTCTGAAAATCTGATGGGTCTTGATCAAATCTATTAAAAAACCACTCAAATGGTTCAGGAAAAGCAAAATATATGCCTGTCACAGACCATCCAAACAGAAAAATAAGGCTCCAAAATCCAATTGCACTATGAAGATGCCAACTAAAACGTCGATCCTGAGTCCGTTGAACCATTAAACTCTGCTTCCATCGTTGCCGACCTGGCCACCATATGAAAGTGCCCGTCAAAACTATTACGGTAACAAAAACTGCCCCTACCCCATTTAAATCGCGTCCAATGGATCCGGAAAGAAGATTATCGTGAAGATCAACAAGCCATTCTAAAATGACTAAAGCCCAGGGGTAGCCAGTGTTCGGGATATTTCCATCTGGAAGCAGCCACCGAGTTAACTCCCGCCTAAAAACAACCGCACTACCTGAAACACTAACAACTACTACGTATAACCCAACCGTTATACCAAGCCATAAGTGCACCTGATACAGGACTCGTCGGAGAGGAAGTGCCTGAGGTTGATAAACCCATCGACGCCAACCCTTAGTAGACATACTATTACCTATACTTTTAGAACAGCTCTGATTGGAAAATCACGCCTATTGAAACCATAAAGAGGTTTAAATAGTTGACAGCCAATAGACCCCTGGTAGATCTTAAACACTTAGATCAATACATCTCTTAAGGATACTCCATGTCGAGAAGACAGTTTCTAAAGACTTCAGCCCTGCTCGGTGCCACTGGAATAGCACTCCGCATTTCCCCAGCTGCGGGCCAAGCTTCTACGCCCTCAAGCACAAATGATCAGACAATACATATTCGAATGGGTGGATATGGGCCACCAACGACAAGTTTTAGTCTAGGCTTAAAAATGATCGGTGACAGACTTGAGGATCAGTTTGGTGAAGAAATAAGCATGCACTATGTCTATAACGTTATGGACTTAGGCTATGCTGGATCAGATCTCAGATGGCTAGTAGATTCTGGTGTACTGACGGTTGGCTATATGAGCATCTCAGATACACCTGAACTAGAGCTTGCTGCCCTACCATTCTTGTTTCCCGATACCGCTACCGCACGAGCTGCCATGGATGGTCCTCTTGGAAGAGCGGCAGCTGAAAGTCTCGAAGCAATTACCAATTACCGCGTTATAGGATTTTTTGAAAACGGCTTTAGACATATATCTAATAATGTTAGGGCTGTAAGAACACTAGAAGATCTACGCGGACTAAAGATCCGCGTTCGAAGCGCAGAACAAATTACAACTTTTGAGCGACTTGGTGTTGACCCACAAGTAGTTGAATTATCTGCAGCCGTGGAAGAAATAGAAAGGGGCACACTAGATGGCCAGGAAAACCCTTTTGCTAATACTATTACCTATAACATCTATCCACATCAGCGGTTTTATACCGCGACTTTTCATTCGTACTTATCACGTCCGATTTTTGTACATGCCCCCTCTTTTGATGCTTGGCCTTCACATATCCAGACTAGTGTGAGAGATGCTGCAAGGGAGGCGGTAGAATTTCAACGAGCGTTTCATGATCAAGAAGAAGAGGATGCTCAAGCAATCATTCGAGAAGCTGGAGGTGAAATACTGGAACTCTCCCCTGCAGCCAGGGAAGAGTTTGTAGCTGCAGTCGCACCACTATATACGGAAGCTCAAACTCGTTATCCACAGGAACTACTAAACATGGTAGGTTTATAGACCAAACCTACCCATTAACTTGTCATCTGCCCAGACAGAAAAACGCTGCCAATAACCTGGTGCCCCGCCACATGGGCGTGTGACTTGTACCACCAGTCCAGCCTGACCCCTCTGTGGTAGAGCGTCCACTTTAGAACGCGTAATCAAGCCTGTCTGAGTTCGGTAAATATAGAATACGCTTTCTGTATCAATGTTGTTGTAAGTCGATGACCCATAGGTTGTATCGACCAGGAAATTAAAAAAACCCAGTACTTTTGAAAGCTCTCCCATATCCAGTACCGTGTCCTTCTTAAGATCATATGCATGAGAAGGCTCTGAATTTTGTTCGCTAGTTAAGCGGTAACGACCTTCAAGCCTATCCAAACGGTATTGTGAATCTAGTCCCAATGCGAGCGCCCAATACTTCCATTTAATAAACTCAGCATCAAGGCGCCACTGATCCCCCATTACTTGAAACTGCTTTTCTTCACAAAAATCACCAGTTCGTAATCTTGCAAGGTACTCTCGCTCCCCTATCAAATTAAAACGAAGCTCAGCTACTAATGACTCTGAAGTCAAAGAGGTATAGGTATAAACCGAAGCTGATAAGAGCACTAGGCATAAAATACCTAACAGACCTAACGTAAGAATGGATGTTTTTATAAGCCGTCTCATAGAGGTTCTAGGCTGTCACTTTGCTTGGCTCGTGTCCAGCATGAAACTAAACCCCATCCCTCGTAACAATGGCAGTTCTCATAAACGATGATTAGAATGAGTAATATAAGAACTACTAAATTTTATGTGCTGTCTGTTATAAAACGCTCCAAAGTGGATTCGTATTTCTAACTAACTTCAATGCAATTATAATAAATAAGGGATCAATAAAGATCTGAATTGTTCTCTTAAGGAGTCTCTGAATGTTTTGCTCACGAATATTTTTTCTTGGTACGGTCTGTGTATCACTTGTGAGCGTTGGCTGCAGTACAGGGAGCCAAACCCCTCTTACAATCAGTGAAGCTAGTTTGATAGCAAACCCTAATCCTGCAGTACCTCTTGCTGCCATCATGAGGGTAACTACTGATGTGCCAACCAAGCTAACCCTGAATATTAGTGATGCAGAACAAAACTGGAGCGTGACTCCCAGCCAAGTAATGACCCTCAATCACGAGGTTCCAGTCTTAGGGCTTAAATCTGAGAAAATTTATAATGTGATCGCTGTGCTCGAGGATATGGATGGACGCAGCATTGAAACACCTGCCCAAGCATTTGAAACGCCACCCCTTCCAGACACATTCCCTACACCCACTATTAATGTTCGCGATCCTTCTCGTATGGAACCAGGATTTACGCTTTTTAATGTAAATGGGCGTTGGGAAGCCGATGGAACTGCCACCCTTGAGAATCTTCCCGCTGTAGTTGTAGATGATCAGGGGGAATTCATCTGGTACTACATCCCTGATGGCCATCGTGTCCATGACGTACGACGACTTAAAAATGGAAACATGGCCTACACAGTCTTACCAGGAAATAACCAACTAATTGAAATCGATATGCTAGGTAATGTTCAGCGAACATTTCATATGACTGGGATGGCAGAAGAGTCAATAGAAGGAAGCATTTCAGTTGGAACAGATTCATTACATCATGACTATGTTGAGTTGCCCAATGGCAATCTACTATTACTGAGTTCAGAGTCCCGCGTGATTGAAAACTGGTATACCAGCGAAACTGATCCGAATGCACCACGATCTCCAGCCAATGTTATTGGAGACGTCATTGTTGAAGTGACACAAAACGGTGAAATTATTAACGAGTGGAAGCTATTTGATATTTTAGACCCCTATCGTATTGCCTATAACTCAACTGCTGAAAATTTTTGGCGTAACCACTACGGTGAGGCTGCAAAAAGTAAAGACTGGACACATGGAAATGCAATTATTTATGAAGAAAGCGACCATTCATTTGTAATGTCTGTTCCATACCAGGATGCAGTCATCAAAGTGAGTATGAACACAGGTGAGTTAGTTTGGATACTTGGTAATCATGACAACTGGAATGAACCCTGGAGCGATAAACTACTCACCCCTGTTGGAGAATTTGAGTGGTCCTACAAACACCATGCGATTACGCACACAGAAAATGGCACTTACCTCCTTTTCGATAATGGAGTAGCCCGATCAAGCCCATATGATGAAAAGATGACCTTGACTGATAGTTATAGCCGGGCTGTCGAATATGCGGTTAATGAGCAAACAATGGAAGTGAGCCAACCTTGGGTCTATGGCCCGAATCAGGAACAGTTCTATGCGCGTTATTTAGGGGATGTTGACTGGCATGAACAAAGCGATACGGTCCTGATTAATGTGGGTGGAGCTGAAACAAACTCCGAAGGAGTAAATGTTCCCCCCGCAGAAGCTAAACGTTGGGCAAAAATAATAGAAGTGACTCATACAGATGAACCAGAAAAAGTATGGGAACTAGATTTACAGCAGCTGGATACAAGCTGGTCAATTTATCGTGCTGAGAGGATTGAAAGCCTCTACCCATAACATTAAAAAGAAACCTGATCAGATCACAAGGGGGGTAAAAATAATGCGGACCGATAAGTTCCTTGGAATTCTGTTATTAACTATGTCTCCTCTTTCAGGGTTATCTCACCACAGTGTTGCGGCCAATTTCGACCCGAGCGTGACGATGGAAGTCGAAGGAACGATCACTGGTATTTTCTGGCGAAACCCACATATTGTATTCACTCTGGCCCTCACTGGGGAGAATGATGGGACCGAGTGGATCTTAGAAACTCATTCATTAAGCATTATGAAACGGATGGATGTTTCTGAACCTTTTGTGCAAGTGGGTGACCAGGTTAAGGCCGCAGGCTGGCCTGCAAGGCGTGGTCAAGGTTTGTTTGTAAACAATATGCTACTTCCCACAGGCGAAGAGTTTGTTTTTGCATTTGGTTCAGAACCAGCAGCGTTGCGTTGGTCTAATCAACTATGGGGAACAAATGAACGTTGGTTTGCAGAGTCTGGTGATTCCTCTGATGAAGAACGTGGAATTTTTCGTGTTTGGAGTACCACTTTAGCTGGAGGAAAAGGTTTTTTTTGGTTATCAGAATACCCTCTGACAGAACAAGCAATAGCGACAAAAGCGGACTTTAACGCATTTACAGATAACCCATTGCTTGATTGTGCCCTAAAAGGCATGCCCACAATTATGAGCGCTCCCTACCCGATTGAGTTTGTTGATGAAGGAAACACTATTGCACTCAGAATAGAGGAATATGATCTAGTTAGAACAATACACATGGATGGACAAACCAACACTAACCCAGAACCTTCCCTGCTTGGGTACTCGGTGGGCAGATGGGAAGACCAAACACTGGTTGTTGAAACTAGTACCTCGAATTGGGGGTATTTCAGAGGTACAGGCGAATACCCGATAAGTGCAGATAGCGAGTTTATAGAACGATTTTTAGCAACGGAAAATGGCAGTAGACTCCAATACGAATTAACAGTAATTGACCCTAAGGTCTTTACAGAACCAGTCGTATTGCAAAAAAGTTGGATCTGGTTGCCAGATGTAACGCTAGACCCTTATGAATGCGCCTCTCCATAACTTATAAAGTTATAGCTAATTTTTCCAAATAACATACAAAACAAACTAAGCGCCTTAGCGTGCTGTCCAACCTCCATCGATCTTTAGACTAGCCCCAGTCATTAAGGAAGAGTCTGGTGAGGCCAAAAACATTACTGCAGAAACCACTTCGCTAAGCTGGCCAATTCTCCCCATAGGAATACAGTCCAGTGCCCATTGCTTGAACTCCTTGTCCTCAAACATTGGCTCCGTCATTGGAGTATCAATAAAGGTAGGGGCAACGCTGTTCACTCGAATCCCCTGAGGTGCTAGCTCTACTCCAAGCGCTTTGGTGAGACCTTCTACGGCATGCTTTGTCATGCAGTAAGCAGTTCGGTTTTGTGCCCCTATATGGCCCATTTGAGATGACATATTAATAATCGAGCCACCATTTCCTGAACTCAGCATAACCTTCACCGCACTTTGCGCTGAAAGAAATAATGCGCGCACATTTAACTGAATCATTTCATCTAGCGCATCTTCTGAAAGATTAATGAATGGTTGCGGCGAGTTAGTACCTGCATTATTAAAAAGAATATCAAGGCGTTCGAGCTTTTCTACTCTATTCCTAAAAGAACTATTACCGATATCTTCTACCCAAATCTCGACTACACCCTCTGTTCGTTCAGACAAAGATTCCAGATCGCTTTGACTTCTTGCTACCGCTATTACGTGAGCACCAGCATGAGCCATTGACTCCGCGCAAGCCGCACCAATTCCACGACTTGCACCAGTTATGAGCGCAACCTGCCCGGTTAGGTCCCACGTCGTAGTTGTATTTTTACCCATTAGCTACCTCCATCTATCTACACAGACCACAAGATTGCAGTACAAGTCAACATTACCTAGCATGTGTTCGCCGCAGAACTCGGAGAACAAACATGGCGCGCTACCTTAAACAAGGCAAGTCCCTAAATGAAATTGCCTTAGAAGACGCAAAAATTCGTCAAACCGTAGAGAATATTTTGCATGAAATTAGCTCTCATGGAGATAAAGCACTTAGAGATTATTCTCAACAATTTGATCAATGGTCTCCGGAATCCTTCCGTCTAAGTTCTGATGATATTGCAGCCTGTCAAAAAGCGCTGCCTAAACAAGTCATTGATGATATTAAATTTGCGCAGACTCAAATAAGAAACTTCGCTCAAGCCCAAAAGGATGCACTTAATGATGTTGAAGTAGAAACACTACCAGGTGTTGTGCTTGGTCATAAGAATATCCCTGTCAACAGTGTCGGATGTTATGTTCCAGGGGGTAAATATCCTATGGTGGCATCAGCCCATATGAGCGTAGTCACAGCTAAGGTTGCTGGCGTTAAAAGAATCATTGCAGCAGCACCACCTCAGAAGGGATCACCTAGTGCCGCCATTGTTACGGCTATGGCTCTCGGTGGAGCTGATGAAATTTATTGTCTTGGAGGAGTTCAGGCCGTTGCCGCTATGGCACTTGGCACTGAAACTATTGATTCAGTTGACATGATTGTTGGACCAGGTAATGCATATGTAGCGGAAGCGAAAAGACAGCTTTTTGGAAGGGTTGGAATTGATCTCTTAGCTGGACCAACGGAAACGCTAGTTATTGCTGATGATAGCGTTGACGGGGAACTGTGCGCTGCCGATCTGCTAGGACAGGCCGAGCATGGCCCAACATCTGCTGCCATTCTCCTGACAGACTCTGAACAACTTGCTAAAGATACTTTAATGGAAATCGATAGACAGCTCGGTATTCTTCCAACAGCAGATATTGCTGGGGTAGCCTGGCGTGACTATGGTCAAGCTATAGTTTGTGATAACACTGAAGAAATGGTGAAAATTGCTGATGAAATTGCCTCCGAACATGTACAAGTAATGACAAAGAACCCTGATTTCTTTTTAAACAATATGACTAACTATGGTGCTCTCTTCCTAGGCCCAGAAACTAACGTATCTTATGGAGATAAGGTAATAGGCACTAACCATACGCTTCCAACAAAAAAAGCAGCTCGTTATACCGGTGGTTTATGGGTTGGCAAATTTATTAAGACATGCACATATCAAAAAATTACCGAGGAAGCTTCGCTACATATTGGTCAATATTGTTCACGATTATGCGATCTAGAGGGATTTATGGGCCATAAGGAACAAGCAGACATTAGAGTTCGGCGTTATGGAAACTAAGCATCCTTATTTTCGACTTAATGAAAATTAATATTTAAGCTTTTAAAATTGACACCATTTTTCACTCTAGAGGGTTAGAATTAATGGTCAATGTTTTTCCGTTAAGAATTCAAAAAGGGGATTATACGATGGGACTCTCACCTCGATTAGTTATTACTGCTATTGCTCTAATACTCGGTTTTAGTCAGTTCTCTAGCGCTCAAGACGACGGTACAGCTTATATGGTCACGTATATTGAAGTTGCGCCCTCCTCTACTGATGAGGTAGCTCAACTATTAACAAACTATGCTCAAGAAGGAGCTTCTGCAAAGGGAAACATGCATTTCCAGGCTCTACAACGTATTGGACGCACAAGCCATTTCGCCCTAATAGAGACTTGGAGTGATGAAGCCGCAAGAGATGCGCATGGCAATTCCACAATCGCAATAAACTTCAATGAGTCCCTAGAGCCCTTCCTCTATAGCCCAACCGATGCACGCCCACATGGTGATCTTGCCACGGCAGCAGGTAGCAATACTGGGCCAAATGGTATTTTTGCAGTAACCCATGTAGACGTAACCCCGAGCAATACAGAGATTGCCGTCGGTCTGCTCAATACACTCGCAACGGCAAGCCGCGGAGATGACGGTAATGCCCGATTCGATGTCCTTGTTCAGTTAAATCGTCGTAATCACATGACAGTAGTAGAAGCTTGGCAGTCGCCTGATGATCAAGAAACACACTATGGCGCAGAACACACGAGGGCATTTCGAACAAGCCTCTTTCCTTTGAGTGGTGCTTTGTACGACGAACGCTTCTATCGATCACTTTAACCAACAGAGAAACTGCCAATAATCATGCTGAGGTGGGTTTTAGAGTGATAATAAGAATAATTATCATTTAGGCTTTATCTGAGGAGAGATTCTCACGTGACACTGGCAGAACTTAGCAGAGGTGATAGGGCTCAGATTATTGCTATTGATAG
>JAQWRR010000006.1 GCA_029243585.1 Gammaproteobacteria bacterium | reverse complement strand
ATGTTGAAACATCCGCAAACTCTAGCTAGAGATATGGTTGTAGAAACCGAACATGCAAGCCTTGGTCCTATTGAAACAATTGGATTTCCGGTTAAATTTAGTGAAACACCCGCCACAATTAAAGGCGGTGCTCCGCGCATTGGTGAAGACACCGCAGCAGTATTAGGGGAACTCGGCTACTCAACAGAAGATGTAGCTCGTTTAGTCAAGGAAGGTGCGGTTATAGCACTCTCATAAAATAAGCACACTTGGTATCTCGCCTAAGCAGACAGTTGAGGTAAGATTAAGAATCATAGGTATGATTGATCTTAAGTGGGTGGATAAGAATGACTATTAAAAACAATATAATCCTGGCAGGACTTGCAGCTACTTGTATCTATTTTAGCGCTGCTACTGCACACCATTCTCACGGCAACTATGAAATGACTGAATACACTCATCTTGTGGGTACCGTGATGGAGCTTCACTGGATGAATCCCCACACATGGATCTACCTTGAGGTACAAGATGGCAATGAGGAGGCTATGGTATGGGCTCTGGAAGGTGGAAGCCCAGGGGCTCTGCTCAGAGGCGGTTGGGAACCAGATACCATTGAGGCTGGAGATGAAATTACCGTCCGATGCCATAGACTCAAGGATGACTCCAATGGTTGTCTACTCGGGTTTATTGCGCTACCCGGTGGCGAAGAAAAAGAATTCGACTAATTAGCTACACGCACACTTTACAAACAATTTAAATTTAAGAAATAAAAACGAATTAAAACATGCGTCTAAAAACCATCATTTCTCTCCTACTCTCGGGCTATTTATTCCTCACTTTATACGTAGCCTCCGCCCAGGAAAATGAACGTAGAGACATTGGGTTTCAGGCTATAGAACCGTTTCAGATTTTTGATAATCTTTATTTTGTGGGAATAAAGGCCGTAGCAAGCTATGTAATAGAAACTAGCGATGGCCTAATTCTTATTGACACACTCGATGGCTTTGAAGGTTTCACAGATCGCCTTCTTAGCAATATTCGTGAGCTTGAATTAGACCCAATGGATATTAAGTACGTATTTATCCTACAGTCTCATCGTGATCACTATGGTGGTGCGCTCGAGCTACAAACACATATCGACGCCCTTTTTGGAGCTGCTGATGAGGACTGGGAAGTAATTACTAATAACTTGGGTGATCAAGCACCACGAAAAGACCTAAGCCTCAATGATGGCTCGGCAATAACACTAGGCGATACAACCATTAACTTTGAGCATACACCCGGTCATACTCCTGGCACTACATCCATAAGATTCTCAGTATTTGATGAAGGCCGAGAGCATCTTGCTTATTTTCATGGTGGCTCAGCACTTCGCACCGATGACTCCCAAGCAATTCAAATTTTTATTGACGACTTAGAACGAATTAGGCAAATTCCTGATATAGAGGTACAGATAATCAATCACCACGACATTCATGCGTCTGGTGCTGATGATCTGTTTACTCGCGCCGAACGACTTAAAAATCGGCAAAAAGGTGAACCTCACCCCTGGGTTGCACCGACTGAGTTTCAGCGTTGGCTTGATGAGCTGATTGCTGACTCCTTTGAGCGACTGACAAGAGCACAGTAAAATTATCGTCTGCTGAGGGGCAACAGACGGCTAGGCAATCTCCAACCTAATTATAAGGAATAAAAAAATGGGCATGACACTTCTACGGCGCACTGCTTTGAGTATTTTTTGCGCACTAATGGCAACGACTCTTTTTGCCGAACCTGAAACATTTGAAGTGGATGGGCGTCATACGTTTCCTTCATTTGAAGCAGATCATCAGGGTGGAATTTCGGTATGGCGAGGAAAAATAAGATCGACATCTGGCACGATTGTCATCGATCGTGAAGCGCAAACCGGAAACGTTGATTTAACAATGGATATGAACACTATTGACTTCGGCATGGATGCGATGACAGATCATGCTAAAGCTGACGATATTCTTGATGTGGCCCAGTTCCCAACTGCCACCTACAAAGGCTCACTAACTAAATTCACAAAACAAGGTGAACCAACAGCAATTGAGGGTCAGTTCACACTTCATGGGGTTACCAATCCACTTAATCTAACGATTAATAGTTTTCGTTGTCAGACTAACAATGGCGGAAGATACGTTTGTGGAGCTGATGCATCTGGAACTTTTGACAGGGATGACTATGGTGTCACCTTTGGACAGGGGGGCGGCTTCCTCATGTATGTAAATCTCGAGATTCAGGTCGAAGCGTTTCGTGTCGAAGAATAGTTAAGACTAAAAAGGTCCATCGCCCGCGGGCATATTTCTGCCCGCGGTTTGAGTGTGATAACTGTCTGCAAAAAATCTTTATGTGCTTGCATAAAGAGCTCTATCTAAAAATAAAAAATAGGGGGAGAGGTTATGAATTGGACAAAGTTAATGCTGTTTTGTTTGCCTTTAGCAGTAGCGTGCACCCAGCAAGAAGAGCCGATATCAACTACACCACAAACTCCATTAGTAAGTGAATCTTCGAATGTAATGTTCTTCGAAGGCGGTCGACTTATTGTCGGAGATGGCAATGTCATAGAAGATGCGGCTTTTCTGGTTGAGAATGGACGTTTTACCCAAGTCGGAATTTCAGGCTCTATTAATGTCCCCGCTGGCGCACTTCAGATAAATGTCTCAGGAAAAACCATTATCCCAGCCTTGATAGATGGGCATGGTCATCTTGGATATTCAGATGTAGGAGCCAGAACAGACGTTCGAGCTAGCTACTCGCGTGAAAATATTATTGATCATCTTCATCGACATGCTTATTACGGACAAAGCGCTACGATGAGCATGGGAATAGATCCACTTTCGATGGCCGAGCTTCGAGAATCAACATTAGACAACGCTGCTCGATTCTTATGGGCGGGACGTGGTATTGGGCGTCCAAATGCTGGCCCTGGAGCTACAGACCGCAGAGATGTCCCTTATGGTATCGATACGGTTGAAGAAGGGATTGCGGCGGTTCGCGAGCTTGCGGAAGCGCAAGTAGATCTAGTGAAAATATGGGTCGACGATCGAAACGGGACAGTAGAGAAGCTTACACCAAATCTTTATGGCCCTATTATCCAAGAAGCTCACCGCCTCGGACTCAAGGTAACCGCACATATATTTTACCTAGAGGATGCAAAAGATCTTCTCCGAGCAGGAATAGACGGTTTTGCCCATGGTGTACGGGATGTTGATGTCGATGACGAATTCATGGAATTACTTGCCAACCGACCATATACGTTTCTAATGCCGAATCTACCGAATAGCGGCTCAACAACCGTAGATGACCTTCCTTTCTTTGCTCAAACATTGCCTGCTGCAGGAGCAGAGACAATGCGCACAGAAATTTCTGAGTCTACGACTCATACTAGATTTGCAGTTGAATCACGAAACCTGAAACGCATGTATGACGCAGGGGTGCCGCTAATAATTGGAACAGATGGAGATGGTGCGGGTTGGGACATACATGAGGAGATTGCTGATATGGTACTTGCTGGAGTGAGTCCTGCTGATGCTCTTGCTTCTGCTACTAAGAATGCAGCAGAACTTTATAGGTTGCATGATCTAGGAACAATTTCAGATGGTAAAAGTGCAGACTTTGTCATTTTAGATTCGAACCCCCTTGAAGATATAAAAAACACACGGGCCATCTCTAATGTCTATATAAGAGGTCAAGAAATTAACCGTGCAGAATTGTCTGCCAATTGGACAGAATAAGAAAACAGTTGATTAGCCTAAAAATCGGGAAAAGTTAATGACGAAAATCGCCTTAGTGGTAACAGTCAAGGTTAAACCGGAATATACGGAAAAACTAAAACCAGCTATGTTGGAAAATGCTAAGCAGTCTGCTCAAGAAGAAACTTGCTACCAGTTTGATGTAATCGTATCTCAGGACGACGAGAATACGTTTATGTTCTACGAAGTATATAAAGACGAACAGGCACTAGCAGATCATCGCCAAACACCGCATTTTTTAAATTACTGGAACCTGATGCAGGAACTAGGTGATAACGTCAAACGAACTGCCCAACTTTTCAAGAAATTGAGTTAGCCGCCTGTTTCAGCAGGCGGCCGTTACTTATTCAACTAAATCGCGATCGATTCCAGCAGACAGTTCGATTGACTTGCATACTGCCGAGGTGTCGAGGTGACCTAGACCCAAAGCAATTGCAGAGTTTAGTTTCTGCCGTGCAGAGACATAGAGTTCTATTGGAGCCCTAACATTTGCAGCATGTTCTGTGATGATTGAGGCATCTTTTTCAAAGACATCAAACATAGTACCTCCTCCCTCACGATAATCTGACTTGGCCATCATGGCACCACGAACTTCCAACATCTTAGAACCACCAGCACCCTTAATAAGAACGCTCTGAATTAAATCAGGATCTAGCCCGGCTTTCTGGCCCATAACAAGACACTCTGCCGCGGCAACCACATGGACATGAACCAGGTAGTTCGCGCAAAGTTTCATGCGTGTTCCGTTGCCAACCTCTCCACAATAAAAATTAGTAGCAGTAAAACCTTCCAACATAGGCACACATTTATCATAAGCAGCTTTATCACCACTTACATAAATTGAGGCGACCATATTCACCAGCATTGGGGGAGTTCCGCTTATTGGGGCATCAAGAAGAATTTTACCGCCACTCGCGAACTTCTCATGCGCTGCAAGCTTATCTGCTACTTCTAGCGTACTACACTCAAGCATTATCTGACCGGGGTTTGGGTGTTTAAGAACATCTTCCAAAACAGCCTGCAAAGCAGCAGCATTTGGAAGTGAGCAAGCGAGTATATCGGCTTTTGCAGCTACATCCGTTGCGGATTCAGCCTTCTCTAATCCCAATTCATCTAACGCATCCATGCATTCTGGCTTGATATCATAACCAACAACATCAAACCCCTTCTTGAGAAGGTTACCTGCAATGTTCCCACCCATTGGGCCCAAACCAATCACTCCAACCTTTAGGCTCATATCTCGATCCTCCTAATCTGTTTTTTTATCAACACCCTGAATCCTATTGTAATCTAACAACCGGATTTATATAGTTTCATAGCAAAGAATAACAATGATCCGCAAAGGCAGTGTCATGCAAATTAAAATAAGAAGATTCTCGCCCTTTTTGGCATTAAGCTTAGTAACAGTAATATCAATCTTAACCAGTGCTGTTGCCCAAGCTGATAGAGTTACACTTAGAATTGCAACAGGTCACCCGCCTGGTGTTGTTTATGCTGGCTTAATGAAAGATTATTTTCAGCCAGAACTAAAAAGGCGCATAGAAGCGCGTACAGAGCATACTGTAAATTTCATTGAAGGTTACAGCGGATCTATCGTTAAGACTTCTGAAACCTTGGAAGGAGTACAAAACGGCATTGTTGATATTGGTGGTTTTTGCTACTGCTTCGAACCTTCCAATCTGCCGCTACACGCCTTTCAAGTCATGTTGCCATTCGGCACTATGGACCCCACCGTGAGCCTCAGTATTGCGCAGGAGGTATATCAAGAGGTCCCCTACTTAACCGACGTTTTTGAGCAACAATTTAATCAAAAACTTTTAGCGCGTATTGCAGATGCAGGTTATAACTTAATCACATCATTTGATTGGAATACTGTGGAAGACCTAGAAGGCATTAAAATTGCTGGAGCTGGTCTTAATTTGAACTGGTTACGCTATGCGGGTGTCACACCAGTACAGGCTGCTTTACCTGAAGCCTATACTGGATTAAGAACACATGTGTATGAGGGCTGGGTGGTATTTCCTAGTGCTGCAGTTCAACTCAAACTTTACGAGCCAAGTCCCTTCTACACAATGATTGGATTTGGTTCGATGACCTGGCATGGCCTGACAATCAATCTGGACACATGGAATAGGCTACCAGAGGACTTTCAGGAAATACTGCTTGAGGTCGCATCAGACTTTGAGCAGAGAACAGGTTCTAATAATCTTGAACGATATGAAAATGATGTGGCTACTCTTGATGGGCTAATCACTGTAAATGAGCTTAGTCCTGATGTGCCTAGAGATTGGGCAGCCTCGCTTAGCGATTGGCCAAAAGAAGTAGCAGCGGAACTTGACGCACAAGGCTTACCAGGGACACAAGTATTAGAAACCACTTTAAGTTCGGCTGAACGACATGGCTATACGTGGCCCATTCGTTATCAGCTTAAATAATCAATCTCATTCACTTAGCTACTAATATTTTCTTTCCTAATAAAAAATAAATTACAGGGAACCCCTGGCGATGTCGTGTTACAAATGACTGCCCTTATAAAGCTTAGTGATCAGCTCACAAAAGCACTTATGGTGCTGGCTGCAGGATGGGCCTTCTTCCTGACATTCATCATCATTACAGACATCATAGGTCGCACTGTATTTAATACACCAATCTATGGAGTTCCGGAAATTGTCATGAACTCAATTGTCATGATTGTATTTCTCCAGGCAGGCTATGCGATTCGCAGTCGATCAATGTTACGCGCTGATTTTCTGGCCAAAAAATTTCCCCCTTTGATTAGCCGTATCGTTCTCGCCCTTGGGTACCTATTAGGTGCTATGTTTTTTTTAATGATTTTTTTTGGAAGTTGGGATTCAGCCGTTCATGCTTGGGTTGCTGGTGAATATGAAGGGGAAGGAGCACTGCGTGTTCCAGCCTGGCCTACGCGTTTCACAATCTTATTCGGTAGTGCTATTGCAACAATCAGCTACCTACTAATAGCGTATATAGATATTTTTAAACCAAGTGAATTACTCACGAATATTAATTCACAAATCAATCAAAGTGATTCAACTGATCAATAGTCACTCGAGTAACAACTAATGTTTGACGTTAATATTGCAACTGTTTTGATCGTTAGCCTATTGGTGATGGTCGGTCTAGGTGTGCATATTGCAATAGCCCTGGGCATGACTAGTGCTTTAGGTATTTTTCTTATCACGGGCGGTAATTTTGATGTTGTTCTCGCCATGCTCGGGAGCACAGCCTACGAATCACTCCGCGCATATGAGTTTGCAGTTATTCCTCTCTTTATGTTGATGGGTGAATTTATCGCAAAATCAGGCGCCGTGACTGATGTATATCAAGCTATTCATAGAAATCTTCGAAGAATTCCAGGACGTCTAGCAGTAGCCACACTCTTAGGTAATGCTATTTTTTCTTTTGTAACCGGCGTAAGCATTGCTTCTGCTGCAGCGTTCTCGCGTATTGCCTACCCTGAAATGAAAAAGTTTGGCTATGATCGAGGGTTTGCGCTTGGAACAGTGGCTGGTTCAAGTTGTCTCGGCATGCTTATTCCACCTAGCGTATTGATGATTGTATGGGGCTTACTAACTGAAAGATCTATTGGCCAGATATTTTTGGCGGGCGTGCTCCCAGGTCTATTGCTTCTTGGTCTTTTCGTATCCTATGTTTTAGTTATTGCAATTCTGAAACCAAGCCTGGTTGGTACGGATAAAAAAACACAAAACCCAGATACATTGTCCCCTGAATCATCTGTACCGAGTGCTAAGCAAGTCTGGAGTAGCGTGTTTAGCATTATCTTTGTTGTAGCTGCTGTTTTAGGTGGCATATGGTTTGGCGTTTTTACGCCAACAGAAGGCGCTGGAGCTGGGGCTTTCATTGGGTTAATCATGGCGATTGCCAAGGGCATGCGAACACGAGAAATAGTTGATGCTATTTTATCCGTCGGACGCACCTCCGCACCAATACTTTTGTTGTTAGTATCTGCTGCGCTTTATTCACGAACTCTAGCAATGACAGGAGTTTCCAGCGCTATACAAGATGCCTTTCTCGGCACCGACATGCTTCCATGGATGATCATTGCAGCCATGGTGGCGATTTGGTTTATTTTAGGAACGGTTATTGATTCTATTTCAATAATGTTGCTTACCGTAACTATTTTTGAGCCTATCGCCGTAAGCCTGGGATATGACCCCATTGCCTTCGCAATCGTTGGTATCCTGGCTATTGAGGCGGGCCTACTCACACCACCATTTGGTTTACTGGTATATACCGTAAAAGCTGCTATTCAAGATGAAAATGACAATATTTCTATAATGCAAATCTTTCGTAGCTCCACTCCCTATTGGATTATTATGCTAACTGGAATTATTGCCATCACCGCTTATCCACAAATTGCTACATACTTACCTAGTCTTATGTTTTAAAGTTTATTTTTCGTCTTATCCAAAAATCAATTAGTTGATGTCATATGGAAAAACAGGATTAGTACGATGCCCAATCTACATTGGCATATAAAGCAATTAATCTTTACGTGTGTGGGTTCAACCGCAGTAAATTTAGCCTCAGCGCAAACGATAACGCCCGACATTCCTTTTGAAAAGCGCACTGCCAATTCGCCCACAACAGTATTAGCTAATCAAGAACTCGCTGATATTCCACAGTTCATTGTGGATCCTTTCTGGCCTAAACCACTACCGAACAACTGGCTGATTGGACAGGTCTCTGGAGTCCATGTCGATGCAACCGACAACATATGGATTGTGCAAAGGCCTAGATCGCTGGCTGGACGGGATATTGGAGCGACATTAGATCCTCCTCTGAGCAAATGTTGTTTCCCGGCACCTCCAGTAATTGAGTTTGATCAAAGTGGTAATTTGTTGCGGGCCTGGGGAGGTCCAGGAGATGGGTATGACTGGCCTAGGTCAGAACATGGCATCCACATTGCTGATGACTTTGTCTGGCTTGCTGGCAATGCCCAGGGTGACAATCAAATTCTGAAATTCACTATGGATGGTGAATTTGTTTTACAAATTGGCAGCCCCGATCAAAGCACTGGGAGCAATGATACGGATAACCTAGGCCGTCCAGCTGATCTTTTCGTCGACGTTGAAGCCAATGAAGTTTATGTTGCTGATGGTTATGGAAACCGACGCATTATTGTTTTTGATACAGAAACAGGTGCCTACAAGAGGCATTGGGGTGCTTACGGCAATACACCAGATGATGGTCCTCTTCCGACCTATAACCCAACAGCCACTCCGTCAAAACAATTTGGTAATCCAGTGCATTGCGTTCAGCTCTCTTTGGAAGGGCATGTTTATGTGTGCGACCGAACTAATAATCGAGTACAAATTTTCAAAGCAGATGGCACTTTTATATCTGAATCTTTCTTTGAATCAGACACCTTGATGAATGGCTCAGTCTATGACCTCGCTTTCTCTCTCGACCCAGCCCAGAGACTTATGTTTATGGTTGATGGAATGAACAGTGAACTTCGGATTATTGAGCGTGCATCAAATATCACTCAAGGTCGTATCGGCCGAGCTGGACGCTCAGCGGGGCAATTCTATTCCGTGCACGATATAACCATTGATTCTCAGGGCAATCTATATACAACTGAGGTACAGACAGGTCAGCGCGTGCAGAAATTTCGCCGCCTTAGTCAATAGGCCCTACTTTATCCCGTTAGCAATCAAATAATTCAGTTGACAGTTTTGATTGAATCATCACTAATGGGATATATCACAAAACTCTAATGCCCGAGGATACACATGCCAAGACGATATGATGAAAGTAAATTAAATATGGATATTCTTCGCGAAACAGCGGAGAAATGTAAGAATTGGGGCCGCTGGGGTCCAGACGATGAAATTGGCACGCTTAATTTCATCAGCCCAGAAGACATAGTTAAAGCTGCCCAGTTAATTCGCAGAGGAAAAGTATTTTCTCTTGGTCTAGATTTTGATAATAAAGGTCCACAAAGTGGATTGTGGGGTAATCGTTTTAATCCAATACATACGATGACAGCTACTGGAACTGATGCGGTTGCCGGAAACCAGGATGCAGGAAAATTGCGTTATGCGGATGACATGATCTCCCTACCGCTGCAATGTGGCACCCAATGGGATGCGCTTGGACACATTTTTTATGATGACAAAATGTGGAATGGATACGACGCACGACTCGTTGATAGTAACGGTGCTCAGAAAAATGCTATCGATAAAATTAAAGACCGTGCTGTTGGTAGAGGAGTACTACTAGACGTTGCTAAACATGTAGGTGTTGAATCTCTTGATGAAGGGATGGCCATTACCAATGATGATCTAAACGAGACTGCAGAATCACAAGGCGTGGAAATAAAGCGTGGCGATTTTGTCATCGTTCGTACAGGCATGATGGGCAAATGTCTTCGAGCTGAAAACTGGGGTGGCTATGCAGGTGGTGATGCCCCAGGTCTTGCTTTTGAGACAGCTGAGTGGATTCATGAAAAAGAAATTGCTGCTATCTGCACAGATACCTGGGGCTGCGAGGTTCGACCCAATGAAACAACCGAAGCCCAGCAACCCTGGCATTGGGTTGTTATTCCAATGATAGGCATCACAATGGGTGAGATTTTTGTGGTCGATGATCTGGCAGATGATTGCACTGCAGATGGAATCTATGAGTTCTTTTTCTGCGCACCGCCGCTTCCAATCACGGGTGGCTGTGGATCACCACTGAATCCGATTGCGATTAAGTAATCAGTATAAAATCTGCTTGACTGAGAGAATCTGACAGGTGATCCTCAAAGTGCTTTTTATATTGTCTATATAGATAATTTATCAACGAGCTCTTGGAGCTCAGAGGGATGAACAATGGCTTACTCTCTGCTTGGAAAAAATTTTATACCACCTGATATTGAGGCAAAGGTTACTGGCAGAGCAAAATATGCGGAAGACTTCCGTGTAGAAGGCATGGTTTTTTGTCGTCTTTTACTTAGCCCAGTGCCCCATGGGTTAGTGACAAATATCGATGCGAGCGAAGCTCTTGCAATGGAAGGCGTGCTTGGAGTGCTTACTGCTGATGAGGTGCCTACGCATGCCCCGAATCCAATTCTCACTAATGAGCCAAAATATATTGGAGAACCAATACTGGCTGTGGCTGCTGTAGATGAAACTACGGCAATGGATGCATTGGACATGATCCAAGTAGACATTGAACCTCTTGATTTTGTAATAGACCCGCTCGTAAGCCTTTACCCTGGAGGCCCAGATGCTCGCACCGAAGGTAATATTGGTGTTCGAGGAACTCCAACCGAAGTGCTCAAATGGACAGCTCAAGACTTTGCAGCTGTACCTGAAGGCGTCCTTCCTATGGACGGACAACCACTTGAAGAATGGTCTTTTGGTGACCTGGAAGATGCCTTCGATAATGCATCACTGGTTCTAGATGAAACCTTTGTTACTGAAGCCAATTCTCATCATTCCATGGAACCACGCAGCAATATGGCCTACTGGGAAAATGGACGCTGCCATATCTTTGGCTCAGGTCAAAGTCAAACTTTCAACATGCCTGTTTTATCTCGTCTTCTTAATGAACCTATAGAAAACATAAGATATGTAGGAGAATTTTGTGGGGGTGGCTTTGGCTCAAAGGGAACTTCCTATCCTGTGCAGGTAATTCCTGCCCTGATGTCGAAAAAGATTGGTCGCCCAGTAATGATGCGTATCAGTCGTGCAGAAGAGTATTATCTGGGTGTCGCACGAGGGGGATTCCAGGGACGAGCCAGACTAGCCTTCCGTGAAGACGGGCGCATTACTGCAGCGGACATCTATCTCGTACAAGATTCTGGCGCTACGCCAGGATTCTGGGATTTTCGAGCAGCGGCTGAATATGTTGCCGTCACGTACACACCTATCTCAATGCGTATGAGGGCTGTCCCTGTTCATACCAATACCGCTCCACGTGGTCCACAAAGAGGGCCTGGGCAAAACCAGATGGCTAATGCAATGGAGCCTCTTCTTGATAAAGCGGCAAATGAACTGTCGATTAGTCGGTTAGATATCCGAAAGGTTAATGCACCAACTCATGATTCACTAGTAGCTGAGGAACATGGCAACCTTGTACCCCTCACCAGTGCGTTCATGAACCAGGCTTTGGACAGAGGCGCTGAAATATTCAACTGGGTGGAAAGAAGCGCTCGCAGTGGCCAAAGAAACGGATCAAAGGTTACGGGAATTGCAATTGGACAGGGCTTTCATCCAGCAAGCTTTTCTGGATTTGATGGTCTTGTTCGACTTAGTCCAGAAGGTAAACTGCATATCCATACCGGTGTGGGTAACCTTGGTACTTATTCGCATACAGGAACCTCGCGTGTTGCTGCTGAAGTTTTGAAATGCAACTGGGAGAATTGCCTTGTCATGCGTGGTGACTCCAATCGCCATCTGCCCTGGAATTCTGGTCAATTTGGGAGTAACACCAGCGGCACCCAAACCAGGACTGCCTACGCTGCTGCCGTCAATGCTATTGAGAAATTAAAGGAAATTGCGGCTACAGATTTAGGCGGAACTGTTGATGACTATGATATTGGAGATGAAAAAGTATTCCGCAAGGATGATCCATCAGTCAGCATGACGTACGCAGTTGCTGCACAGCGAGCTATTGAACTGGGCGGGAAATTCAGTGGTGAAGAAATGCCCGAAGACATTCACCCAATTACCCAAGCAGCGGTACGTGGGCTGGCAGGTACTGGATTGATAGGCGTTGCCAAAGACAATCTCGACGCAGGCGGCCTAACCCCAGCACTGGTTGCCGGCTTTATGGAAATAGAATTAGATATTGAAACTGGAAAATTTGAAATTATCGAGTATGTTGCTGTAGCAGATTGTGGCACCGTTATTCACCCACAAAGTCTGGCCACCCAGATCAAGGGTGGTGCAGTGATGGGCATAGGTCATGCGACGCTCGAACGAATAATTTATGACCCTCAAACGGGCCTACCAGGCAATATTGGTTTCTACCAGGCTAAACCACCATCCTATCTAGATGTTCCATCTCATATGCAAGTGGAGGCATTAGATGAACCTGATTTTGTCAATCCAGTGGGTGCAAAGGGTGTGGGTGAACCCGTGATGGGTGCGGCCTCTGCTGCTTTGGTATGTGCAATCTCGGATGCACTTGAAGGTCACTACTTTAATCGCACACCGATTGTAAGAGACATGATAGTCAATGCATCAGCTGGGCGTTCTCAGTCCCATAAACCGCTTCAAATAAACACTGCCTAAGCGGTTATTGGTTGGCCATAGGTTCTATGGTCAACTATGCC
>JAQWRR010000004.1 GCA_029243585.1 Gammaproteobacteria bacterium | reverse complement strand
CATTAGAATTCTTAGCTAATCAAGAGAATAGGAGAATTGCTTATAGAGAACGACTTGGAGCAAGACTACATGGGTATGAGATTGAGTATGATGGTCATAAAATATGGGGAGTAACCGCTTCGATATTAGTTGGATTCTTAGATATATAAATGCCTATTAATCATAATGATAAGGTCAATATCTCAAGTATTGTTGAGATTTTAAAGAGTCTTCGAGACCCAGATATAGGCTGTCCATGGGATCTAGAACAGACATTTGAAACTATTGCACCCTATACGCTTGAGGAGGCGTATGAGGTTGTAGATGCGATCTCCAGAGAGGACCTTGACGGCTTAAAGGATGAATTAGGGGACCTCCTTTTTCAGGTTATTTATCATGCGCAGATTGCACAAGAAATAGGTGCCTTTTCATTATCAGATGTAGTGACTGGGATTTGTGAAAAAATGATTCGCCGTCATCCACATGTGTTTGGCAAAGATGAAGTTGCTAATGTAGTTTCTCAGAATAAAAAATGGGAGGAAATAAAACGTAAAGAGAGAGGGTCTGACGAAGAGAGTGTGCTTGATGGGATAGCTTTAGCACTGCCGGCCTTGGTTCGTGCTAAGAAGCTTGGTAAACGTGCTGCACTTGTTGGTTTTGATTGGGATAACCAGGCTGGTGTGCGGGATAAGGTTAATGAAGAGCTAATTGAGCTTGATGCTGCGATTGTAGAAAAAGATACAAACTCTATTACAGCTGAAATGGGAGATGTTTTCTTAAGTCTGGTAAGTATGTGTAGGCACTTAGATATTGATCCCGAGGTTTGTCTTAGTAATGCAAATATTAAGTTTGAAGAGCGTTTTAGAACTTTAGAGAAGAATGTGATTGCATCAGAAGAAAAATGGGAAGATTTGAGTGAATCTAGGTTAGAAGTGCTTTGGCAAGATGCAAAACGTGATACATAAGTGAGAGCTTTTTTGATATACGCTAATAGCAATACGTTGCTTTTCTGGTTAACGTACCTACACTAAGCTAAAAATCACCTAGGGTTTAAAAGTTAATGGCACGAATTAGTTACGTTGCACCAGATGAAATTGATGATCCTGAGCTTCGTGGGTGGCTTGAGGCTGCTATAGAGAAAGGTCGTCCTGGTCCAGAAAACCAATCTATTCGAGCGCATCAGCCAGATGTTATGCGTGCATTCACTTCTACAAGAAAGCTTCTTTTCGATAAGAAAGATGAAACCGGTTTTGTGGAGCATGATTTAAAAGAGTTGGTTAGAACTTATATTGCTTATAGCTTGGACTGTGATTACTGAAGTAATCAGGGCGACGCCCGTGGGGCGAAAGAAGACCCGGAAAATCGGTTAGCTGAGCTTCTTGAGTTTGCAAAGTCTCAGAAATTCACTAATAAAGAAAAGGTGGCTCTTGCTTATACAGATGCGATTCTGTGGAACCCTGTTTTAGCTGATGATGCACTTTGGGAAGATCTTCATGCGGAGTTTAGTGAGCCAGAGATCGTTGAATTAGGCTTCTGGGCAGGTTTTACATCTGGTGGACAACGTTGGCTTCATACTCTTCATACTAAGCAAGGCGAATTAGCTGATTATATTGAAGAGCGTTCCAAGGCAAACAAATAGACTGTGGTGCTTCCCTATAAACCAGCATGGAAAACTATAAATCGGGTTCAGAGACAAGCTCGGTAAGTGTATAGTCGCGTTCCTATGACACAGAGTAGTAATTTAAACGATTGGCAACCAGGAAGTTGGCAGGCTCGAGAGGCCAGCCAGCAACCTCGCTATACTAATGATGCGCAGCTCAAATCAGCAATAGAGAGGCTAAGTAGTCTGCCGCCTTTAGTTACTAGTTGGGAGGTTGAGGCCTTAAAGGAAAAGCTTGCAGAAGCTCAGCGTGGTGAGGCTTTTCTATTACAGGGTGGTGATTGTGCGGAAAGTTTTGAAGAGTGCACCTCCGACAATGTTGTTCAAAAGCTAAAGATACTTCTGCAGATGTCGCTGGTACTAGCCACAGGATTAAAAAAGCCGGTAATCCGGGTGGGTCGCATGGCAGGTCAATATGCGAAGCCGCGGAGTGCAGATGAAGAAACGCGTGACGGTATAGCGCTACCAAGTTACCGAGGTGATTTGGTAAACCGAATGCCATTTACAGCCAAAGACCGAGAGCCTGATCCAGAGCTAATGCTTAGAGGCTATGAACGTGCGGGTTTAACCTTAAATTTTGTACGATCCTTAATAGATGGAGGTTTTGCAGACCTACATCATCCTGAAAACTGGGATTTAGATTTTGTTGGTGAATCGCCTATGGCTTCTGAGTACCAGAAACTTGTTCAGTCAGTTTCTGAGTCTTTGGAGTTTTTTGAATCTGTAGCAGGAGATGTTGTTCGAGCGCGTCGAGTTGAATTCTACACTTCACATGAGGGTTTGCATTTGCCTTATGAGCAATCTCAGACACGTTTTCTGTCACATAGGGAAAGTTGGTATAACTTAACTACCCATTATCCATGGATTGGTATGAGAACCGCGGCTCTTGATGGGGCTCATGTGGAATATTTCAGAGGTATTAAGAATCCAATGGGTATTAAGATTGGTGTCGCAGTGACTGCTGAGCACTTGCAAGGCCTTGTTAAGACATTAAACCCTAACAATGAACCTGGTCGTTTATCATTTATCACTCGTTTTGGTGCTCAAGACGTAGAAAAGCATTTGCCTAGAGTTATTAGGGCTGTGCGTGAAGTAGATGCGCATGTGCTTTGGATATGTGATCCAATGCATGGAAACACTGAAACGACAGAGAGTGGTTATAAGACGCGTGACTTTGACAATATAGTCTCTGAACTGCAGGCAGCTTTTCGTATTCATCATGAAGAAGGTAGTCATTTAGGTGGCGTTCATTTAGAACTTACTGGTGAAAATGTAACTGAATGTATAGGTGGGGCGCGGGGGCTTAAGGCGTCTGATTTAGCTAAAGCTTATAAGTCCCAGGTTGATCCACGTTTGAATTATGAACAGGCCATGGAGGTTGCCATGCGCATCGCTGGTCAGTTAAAAGGTTAGTAAAGAAGCCGAAATTTTAGTTTTCAGTTACGAGGGCAAATGAAAACCAATCCCTCTTTTAATCTAAATTGTACTGAGTGTCCTAGACTAGCCTCTTACTTAGAGGTACAGCGGTTCAAGTATCCCGAGTATTTCAATTTGCCGGTACCTCCATTTGGTGATCCTGATGCTACGATGCTTATCGTGGGCCTTGCCCCTGGTCACCATGGTGCAAATGCATCGGGTCGTCCATTCACTGGTGATCATGCCGGTATTATTCTATATCGAACTTTATTTGAACTTGGGTTATGCACAAAAGCGGATTCACAATCAGCTAATGATGATCTAAAGCTTGTAGGGTGCCGTATTACAAACGCTGTAAAATGTTTGCCACCCCAGAATAAGCCAACCACGCAGGAAGTTCGTACCTGTAATAAGTATCTTAGGAGTGAAATTTTATTGCTACCTGAAAGAGCAGTTGTTTTTGCCTTAGGTGGGATTGCTCATGGAGCCGTATTACGTGCTTATGATCTAACACTTAGCAGGTATTCTTTTGCTCATGGCCAAGTACATGATTTGCCAGGTTCAATAAAAATGGTTGATTCATATCATTGTAGTCGCTACAACACGAATACAGGCAGACTAACTCCAGATATGTTTAAAGAGGTGTTAACCCTGGCACGAGATCTATCTCTTCATTAACAATGCATGGAAAAAAAAATAAGAAAGGCAATGAAATCGAGGGTTTTAACCCCAAGGAAATGATTTCTAATCTCACCCATTGGCCAGGGGTTTATTTGATGAGCAATTCAAAGGGTGAGGTTATTTATGTAGGTAAGGCAAAAGACCTTAGGCGTCGAGTTGGAAGTTATTTTCAGGGGCGTGCACAGGATACTAAAACAATGGCTATGTTAAGCCAGGTAGCCAATATTGACATAACTGTTACTCAGACGGAGTCGGAAGCCTTAATTCTTGAATACAACCTTATTAAAGAGCATAGACCTCGCTTTAATATATTGCTGCGAGATGATAAGAGTTACCCCTATATTCATGTTAGTACCGATCATGATTTTCCACGACTCACTTCTTATCGTAGACCTCGAAAGATAGCTGGGCGCCATTTTGGACCATACCCAAGCGCTAGCGCAGTAAAAGAGGCCCTTAGCCAGCTACAAAAAATATTTAAGATTCGACAATGTGAAGATAGTTACTTTTCCAATAGAACACGACCATGTTTGCAGTATCAGATTCAACGATGTACTGCTCCTTGTGTGGGGCTTATTTCTTCTGATGATTATCAACGTGATATTGAGCATGCGCTATTATTTCTTCAGGGTGATAGTGACGTTATTACAGAAAAGCTTGCAAAGAGTATGGACGAGGCTTCTGAAAAGTTAGAGTTTGAAATTGCGGCTGAGTACAGAGATAAATTATCGAAACTAAAGGAGATCGAATCCTTACAGCTGGTTTCTAGGGCCTCCGGTAATTTTGATGTTGTAGGTTTGGTTTATCAGGAAAATCTCTGTTGCATAACTGTGATGTGTTTTAGAAGTGGTAGGTTGCTAGGATCAAATAGTTATTTCCCCCGAATGCCATCAGAAAAAAATACAAGTGAGATTATGAGGTCGTTTTTGCTTCAGTACTATGGTGAGAGGGAAGCCCCTAGTGAGATATTGCTTAGTGAAGCTACGTCTGATGCAGAAGCTCTCGCAGAAATGTTAGGAAACAAATCAAAACGTCGAGTACTTATAAAATATAAGTTTCGTGGTGATCGAGCTCGATGGATAGAGATGGCATTAACGAATGCAAACCATGCTGCAGACTTAAAAGCAAAATCAAGCGCTAGTCTTTTAAGGCAGTATAAGTCTCTAACAGAAATCTTGAATCTAGGAAAGTTAGCGCATCGGCTTGAATGTTTTGATATTAGTCATATGGCTGGTGGGGCAACAGTTGGGTCCTGCGTAGTATTCGGCACTGATGGGCCAGTAAAAGCAGATTATCGTCGTTTTAACGTGACTGATATTACTCCTGGGGATGACTATGGGGCCCTTGCGCAAGTTATTAAACGACGATATTTAAGAATAAAAAAAGGGGAAGCTTCTATTCCTGACGTTCTATTGGTCGATGGAGGGCAGGGGCAGCTTAGTGTAGCAGCTAGTGTGCTTAAGGAATTACAATTAGAAAAGGTCATGTTAGTAGCCATAGCAAAGGGTCAAGATAGAAAACCTGGGCATGAACGTCTTTATTTAAGAGGGATTAGTCAGGCAATCAAACTACCTGCAAATTCTCCTGCTTTATACTTGATACAAAAAATAAGAGATGAAGCTCATCGGTTCGCAATAGAGGGTCATAAAGCTCGTCGAAAAAAGCTGCAATACTCCTCTCCTTTGGATGGAATAAACGGACTTGGTCCAAAACGACGTAGAGCCTTACTAAGAAATTTTGGTGGGTTACAGGCGATAACTCGAGCAAGTGTGGATGATTTAATGAAGGTAAAGGGCATCTCTCGGCGGCTAGGTCGGTTAATATACTCTCAATTTCATTCGGATTAGTTATGCCGATAACAATACCAAATTTGCTAACAAGCTTTCGTATAGCAGCTATTCCCCTGATAGTGGTGATCTATTATCTTCCTTTCCCATGGGCTAGTCAGGCTTCTGGAATTATATTTGGGCTAGCCGCTATTACGGACTGGCTTGATGGCTATCTTGCGCGTAGTCTCAATCAGACAACAAGATTTGGGGCATTTTTAGATCCTGTTGCGGATAAGCTGATTGTTGCCACTGCACTAGTTGTTCTAGTTCAGAATGATCCCTCTATTCTGATGATGGCCGTAGCGGCGGTTATTATTGGACGTGAGATTACAGTATCAGCTCTTAGGGAATGGATGTCGGAGTTAGGAGCAAGTGTCTACGTTAAGGTTACTGTTTTTGCTAAATGGAAAACTACTTTGCAGATGTTTGGTATTGGTTTCCGGCTTTATCAGGAACCGTCTTTCGGGATTCCTGTTTATGATATTGGAATGCTTCTTCTTATTGCTGCATCAATTTTGACCTTGTGGTCTATGATTGACTATCTTAAATCAGCGTGGTCAGTAATACAGGAAGATATTAATGAAAATAAGATGTAGAAAAGTAATATAAAATATGTTTTTACTGGAAATTCTTTGTCTAAATTCTTGTTTTATATAGGTGTGCATAGAGAGTGTTTTTTCTAAGCTCATGTCTGAGAAGGTTTTATGCTCTTTTGCTGGTAAATATTTTTAATATTTAATCTATTGGATCTTGATGTAACTGGAGAGCGTCTGTTTTACAATTCGTTCTCAGAAAACGCGGGTGTAGCTCAGCTGGTAGAGCGGCACGTTGCCAACGTGCAGGTCGACGGTTCGAACCCGTTCACCCGCTCCAATTTAGGCTTTTGACTTTATTGGTGCCTTTTTATGAGTTGATTGCATTATCAACCATACTTTTGAATCCAAGTGTTTGGTGCAAATTTAGTGTGACACTATGTCTCTTAGCACAGAAACATCAAAAATAGCTCTTACTCATAAAGCAATACTGACTATAGCTCTTCCGGTCATGTTATCGAATATATCTACTCCACTTATAGGTGTGGTAGATACAGCTGTTGTTGGTCAGATACCAGATCCTGCATATGTTGGTGCTGTTGCGGTTGGTTCGCTGATTTTTGGTTTTGTATTTTGGGCGTTTGGTTTTCTTCGTATGGGTACAACTGGCCTTACAGCACAAGCATTTGGTGCCAGTGAAAATGCTGAGATCAGTGCAAATCTCATACGAGCTTTGGCTATATCAATTGTTATAGGTGTATCGCTAATCTTATTTCAGTGGCCAATCCGTGAAGCTGCTTTTGCTCTTCTTAGTGGTAGTGAAAAGGTAGAAGACCTTGCGCGAAGTTATTTTGATATTCGCATTTGGGCGGCTCCAGCAACATTAGCTAACTATGCGTTGCTTGGCTGGTTCATAGGTCTAGGGCGTACAGATATAGGCCTGGTTCTTCAGTTAGTTTTAAATATAACTAATATCGCATTAGATGCTCTTTTTGTTGTTGGATTTGGATGGGACGTACGAGGAGTTGCTTTTGGAACGCTTTTAGCAGAATGGATAGCGACTATTATTGGTGTGTTAATTGCAATGCACTACTTACGAAAGTTTGACGGCATATCTTCTAATGAGCGCCTATTTAATGTTGATCGTTTAAAACGGACAATCATAGTTAATAGTGACATCATGATTCGTTCGATGGCGCTTATTCTTGCTCATGTTTGGTTCATGGCTCAAGGCGCTAAACAAGGCGATATTATTCTTGCGGCTAACGCTGTTTTGATGCATCTAGTGGCGCTTAGTGCTTTTTTTCTTGATGGATTAGCTTTTTCTGCTGAGACATTAGTAGGTAGAGCTATTGGTGCAGCTAACAGGGTTGGGTTGATGCAAGCAGCTCGGATGACTACCCAATGGGCTGCTGGAGTAGCATTATTGCTATCGCTAATTATTGCAATTTTTGGTGCAGAGTTTATTGATTTGCTCACAGTAGATAATGAGGTTCGTTCAGCAGCTCGAACCTATCTTATATGGGCAACTGGGATACCACTATTGGGGGTATGGGCATATCAATTAGATGGTATTTTTATTGGTGCAACACGTACAGCCGAAATGCGAAATGCAATGTTAATCTCGTTTAGTATTTTTGTAATTGCATGGTGGTTATTTGCGCCATTACAAAATAATGGCCTTTGGGCTGCACTTTATGTTAATTATTTTGCGCGTATCTTAACCTTGTACTATCACTACCCTAAATTGGTATGTTCAATTTCAGACGCTAGATAAAAATATGCCTATCAAGAATATTTGCTTTAATGAAGTCTATAAAAAAGACTAAAAATTGATGCATTTTGCAGTAGAGAGTTTTTGTGTTTATGGGCTAGACGGATAGCCAAGCGCTTTAGATACAGATGAGATTACATCATATTCTAATAGATCATAGATGCTTCTAGTATGTGCTCGCCTTTGTGATCCTGGGTTACTAGAGGATGTTGTTACAACCACAAGATCCAATGTTGGAACAATTACGATAAATTGACCTCCAAATCCCCATGCGTAATGAGCGTTATGTCCAGCCATTTCTTTTATCCACCACCCATAACCATAGAAGCGACTGCGATCTCTTCTTGATTGAACGCTATTTCTAAAGGTGTCATCAATCCATTGTCTTGGAATCACTTGCGTACCATTAAGCGCTCCATGATTTAGATATAATTCTCCAAATAAGAGCATCTGTCGTGGGGTTAGTTCCATATCGTTCCCGCCAAAATAGATGCCTTGGGCATCCTGTGGCCATGGCATTAGCCGAAAGCCAAGAGGTTCGGTTAGGGTTTCTCGTGCAAAATCGAGCGTATTTAAGCCAGTTGCTTTAGTAAGAATAGCCGATAGTAAATGGGTATTACCGGTGCTGTACTCCATTAATCTTCCAGGAGCTGTTTCAAGTGGCTGTTGCAGCGCAAAAAGTACCCAATTAGAGCTAGCTATCCATTTTCCATAATTTCTGTTGCTAGTGGTTTCTAGGCCTGATTGCATTGTTAGTAGGTTTTGAACAGTAATCTCTTTTTTTAGAGGATTATCATTAGCCCAATTTTCGCCAAAATATTCGGTAATAGGCTGTTCAATTGAATCAATGTGGCCTTGATGGATAGCTATACCCACTAAAGCAGAAATTACACTCTTAGATACTGATTTTATGTTGCTCTGATCCTCTTGATTAGTACCATTAAAGTACTGCTCAAGAATTAATTCGCCGTTTTGACTAACTATTAGACTTTTTATTCTCGGAAGAGTGTTTGCGGTTTCTAGGGTTTTGTCAAAATCATAAACAGTAGAAGAAGACTGTTGTGCGGTAGCAGATATCTGGAATAACAGACAAAAAATGAGTAGTAAATTAGTCAGATTCACTGTTTTACTAATATCTTTTGGATTGATTTTTTTAGAATGGACATATCTATTGCAGATGTAAGAGACAAGTCTTTTAAGCTTAGAACAGAAGTTCCGGAAGCCATGTTGCGATTTGGGGAAAAATACATAGAAGGATAATCGCTAAGATCATTAAGCCAACATATGGAAGTGATCCACGCAGTATGCTTGGTAATCCAACGTCTGGTGCAATTCCATCAATTACATAGAGGTTGAGCCCTACTGGTGGGGTAATAAGACCAATCTCCATATTTATGGTAAGAATTACGGCAAACCAGTATGGATCAAAACCAGCCTGAAGCACGATAGGCATCAGTATTGGTGCAGTCATTAATATGACTGCAACTGGTGGTAGAAAAAATCCAGCAACTAGTAAAAATACATTTATCATTGCTAGTAGTAGCCAGCGATTAATTTCAAGATTAGCTATAGATTCGGCTACTGTTTGTGTGACAAACAGATTTGATAGCGTATAACTAAATAATGCTGCGGCACCAATGATCATCATGATCATCACGCTTTCTCGTGTGCTACTACTCAATATTTTCCATAGTTTTTTAGGACTCCATATTCGGTAAATGACTGAGACCAAAACAATACATAGCATAGCGCCGACACCTGCAGCTTCAGATGGCGTTGCAACACCTCCGTAGAGTACGAAGAGAATTCCAAGAACTATTAAAAAGAAAGGGAGTATGCGAGCCCCTTGCTCTAGTTTTTCGCGAATAGATACTTCTTCTCGTTCTGCGTCTGTTTGAAAACCAGCGCGCCAAGCATGAAACATTGACCAGGCGCTAAAAAGCCCTGTGAGCAATAGGCCTGGAAGAATTCCGGCAATGAATAGCCTGCCGATCGAAGTGCCTGTAGAAATACCATAGACAATCATAGTTACGCTTGGGGGTATCAGAATCCCCAGGGTGCCGCCCGCGGCAATTGATCCGGTAGCGAGCCCATCCGGATAACCGCGTTTACGCATCTCCGGTATTCCCATTTTTCCAATTGCTGCACAGGTTGCGGGTGACGACCCACTGAGGGCAGCAAAAATCGCACAAGCCCCTAAATTAGATATAGCTAGTCCTCCTGGAACCCGGTAAAGCCAGCGATCCAGGGCGCCATATAAATCTCCTCCCGCAGGGGAAGAAGCAACCGCTGCTCCCATAGCAATAAACATTGGTATTGAGACTAAAGTAAAATCAGCGAGACCTGAGAAAAAAAGTTCTCCAACAATTCCTAGGCTTTCAGGGCCATCAAACATTGCCAGAAACGCTAGTGCTACAGCGACAAGTCCAAAGGCAACAGGGATACCGCTTGCTAGGACTATTATGCTGATAATTGCTATTAGCAACCCTATAGTTAAAGGACTCATGTTTAGGTGTCCTCTACCACATCAAGATTATTACTGCTAAGAGGTCGACCGCTCAGCAAGCATAGGATATCCACTGTGTATTGAAGGGTAAGTATTCCAAGACCTATAGGAAGAGGTAGCAAAGGGATCCATAGTGGTGGTCCCCAAACAGACTCTGTTGTCCAACCAAATGTCCATGCCTCATGGAAATAGGTCCATCCAGTCCAGGCTAAAACGGCACAAGCGGCCCAAGCGCATAAGGATGCAGTTAATGCTAACCATCGGCGAGGTTGTTCAGCTAAATAGTGCGGCAAAAGATCTACAGTTACATGACCTCTAGTCAGCAGAACGTATGGACTACCAATGAGAGTAGCAGCGACCACTGCGAAGGTGACAAATTCTGTTTGCCAGATAGTGGCTATACCAAAGGCATATCTCACTAGCACCATATGACAGACTGCTAAGCACGCAGATGCAAGGCATATTGCTGCAAATATGCCGCAAGCCTTTGAGAGAGTTTCTACCCCTTTAATAAAGGAGTTTAAAATACAGGGAAGTTTATTCAATTGACTGACAAGGCTTTTTCTATAAGGTCGGCGCCATTTGGAACTTCCTCAGCAAAGATTTTATAGGAAGTTTCCTCGGCAATATTTCGCCATGCTTCCGTATGCTCTGCAGTCATATGCACTACCTCAACACCAGCTTCTCCAAAGATCTGTTCAAGGTCATTATCTAATAATTGTGCTTGCTCAAAAAAATACTCTTCAGCTATTTGCCCAGCTGCCTGCAAAGCTTCTTTTTGCTCATCATTAAGACGGCTCCAAGATCGTTGGCTCATCAGAACAGGTTCATACATAAACCAAAGCCCATTTTCTCCGGGTGCTGTTAGGCAAGCCGTGTGTTCATGCAAACGAAACGTTACAAAACTAGCAGAACTAGTGCTTGCCGCATCCAAGACGCCGGTTTGCATTGCGGTGTATATCTCGGAACTAGGCATAGACGTAATTGATGCACCAGCAGCAACCATCATTCTTTCAAATGCGGGTCCAGCGGCGCGTATAACCTGTCCCTGTATATCATCGGGTGACAATATGCATCGTTCAGATGAAGCAAACCCCCCTGCAAGCCATGTATCGGCTAGGACCATGGCGCCAGCTGAATTAACTATTGCCTTGATGTCTTCCATGAATGGAGAATCATTTAAACGTCGTGCATGAGCATGGCTTTTAACCAAGCCTGGCATAAGAGTAGCGCTAAATTCAGGATGACGCCCACTTGCATAATCTAATGGTAGTAGTGCGATATCAAGACGACCGCGCGTCAAAGCAGACCACTGATCAGTTGCTTTAAATAATGATTGGCCAGGGTAAACGCGCATAGTTAATCCAACATCAGCATTCTCAACCTCCTGCGCAATGATTCTGATCATTTCGTCTCGTACATCGCCAGTACCACCAGGAAATTGATGTGAGGCTCGCAAGATTGTTTGAGCATTCGCCAGCCCAGAACCTATTAATAAAATGGTGATTGGAACGTATTTAATGAACTTAAGATGGAGTGTTTTCATTGTGGAATTGTCGGGCTTGATCGTCCTTGCTGCAACATGGAGGTATATTTAGTTGAATGAAAATTTATTAAGAATATTATAATTCTATTGTTTTTTAATAACTTATATAAAATATTCAATATTTTTTTTGCATATTGAAATTTATGTTACGTCATATTTTTACGACTTTCGAGCTTGATTACGTAGTTTATAAATTTTCTTAAGAAAGGTAAGTAGTGATAGTCGATAGATTACAATGGCCCTATGGTTATTATTAGATACATAAGTTTTTTTCTCATCTGGGGTCTAGGCCTATCCGTTTCTTATGCTCACGGTATTACAGGCGCGGATCAGGAGTTTCTTGTTAATAATGTCGGACCGCAAATTGGTCCATATATTTATCTTGGTGCGAAGCATATGGTCACAGGTTATGACCACTTGTTGTTCTTGGCAGGAGTCATATTTTTCTTATATCGTTTAAAAGATATTGCGATCTATGTCACTTTATTTGCAGTAGGCCACAGTGCCACCTTGTTACTTGGTGTTTTAGGTGGGTTACATGTATCACCGTATCTGATAGACGCAGTGATTGGGTTTTCTGTGGTTTATAAGGCCTTCGAAAATATTAATGGTTTTGA
This sequence comes from Gammaproteobacteria bacterium, assembly GCA_029243585.1. GTDB lineage: Bacteria > Pseudomonadota > Gammaproteobacteria > Steroidobacterales > Rariloculaceae > UBA6522. The sequence goes on along the minus strand of JAQWRR010000004.1, from coordinate 2,152 downwards.
TGCTTTGGGCTTTCACCCAAATATGAAAGCCGCAGTGCTAATTTTTGGTTTTTTTCATGGTTTTGGTCTTTCAACAAAACTTCAAGATTTGGCCATATCTGATGATGGGCTTGTGACTAATATGCTGTCATTTAATATTGGTGTTGAGCTCGGTCAGTTGGTCGCTCTTAGTGCGATGCTAATTGGCTTTAATGTTTGGCGTCGATCCAGTAGTTTCTTGCGTCATGCATATACAACTAATGTATGCATAATGGTTGCTGGGTTTATTCTTATCGGCTTTCAGCTTACGGGTTATTTTGTGGCTTAAGTTGTTTTATAAGTAAATATCAATGTAAGGAAAATAGATGATTCGATATCAGTTCTTCACTGTGCTACTAGCTAGTTTATTGATTTCTCCTGTTTGGGTAGGGGAAGCATCAGCACAAGCGGTTGACACAGAACTGGCTCAAAGACAGTTAGGAATCGACACAAGAGCAGAACGTACTTTAGAGGCTTTGCTTGAATCGAATACAGGGGCACGTCAGCTATTTGAGCAGTCTGCTGGGTATGCGTCGTTTTCAGCAACTAAGGCCGGATTTTTTATTACTGCTGGTGGAGGTACAGGAGTTTTAGTCGATAAGGCGACAGAAAACCGCGTGTATATGCGTATGGGTACGGGCGGTATTGGTATTGGTATTGGTGCTCAAACTTACGACTTAGTTATCTTTTTTGAAAATCAACCAATTTTAGAAGCATTTATGGGAGGTGGCTGGGATTCTAGTGCAAATGCACAAGCTGCTGCTGGCCAGGTTGGTTACACAGCAACATCTAGTTTTGTAGATGGAGTGGCTATTTTTCAGATTACTGATAAAGGTTTGATGGCAATGGCTGATGTTGCAAGCACACGTTTCTGGGTAGCGAACAACCTTAATTAAATCAAAATGAATGACCATAAAAAAATAGATCTTTATGATTTACGCTCTTCATTAACGGAAGAAGAATGTCTGGTCCAGGATACTGTGGCCCGTTTTATCGATCAGGACATATTGCCAATTATAGGCGAGCACTTTGCAGCGCATACTATTCCCACTGGCTTAGCTCCAAAAATGGGGAAACTAGGTCTTTTGGGTGCAAATCTTAAGGGGTATGGGTGTGCTGGCTTGAGTCAAACTGCTTATGGCCTAATTTGTCAGGAGCTTGAACGTGGTGACAGCACATTACGTAGTTTGCTTTCTGTCCAGAGCAGCCTTGTTATGTGGTGTATTCATCAGTTTGGTTCAGAAGCCCATAAAGAACGTTGGCTACCGGCTATGGTAACAGGGGAGTCTTTAGGGTGTTTTGGGCTTACCGAGCCACAAGGTGGTTCGGACCCGGCTAATATGAAGACAAATGCTAAAAGAGAAGGGGATAACTGGATCCTTAATGGATCAAAGATGTGGATCACTAATGGAACGCTAGCAGAGGTTGCTGTTGTATGGGCACGAACTGTTGATGGAATTAGGGGTTTCCTTGTTGAGACTGACCGCCCTGGGTTTGAAGCCAGGTCAATAAAAAATAAATTTTCTCTTCGGGCATCTGATACTGCGGAATTATTTTTTTCTGATATCTCTGTGCCGGATGAGAATCGGTTGCCAGGAGCAGAAGGATTGAAAAGTCCATTAGCTTGCTTAGAACAAGCCAGATATGGAGTTGCCTGGGGAGCAATAGGTGCTGCACAGGCATGTCTTGAGGAGGCGCTTGATTACACGGCAACACGTACACTATTCAAACGACCTCTCTCTAAGAACCAGCTTATTCAGACTCGTCTAGCAGATGCTGCTCGTCGGATTACTAATGCCCAGGTGTTGGCTCTTCAAATGGCTCGGTTAAAAGAGGACAATAGCTTATCGACTGTTCAGATATCTTTGGCAAAGTGGAATAATGTCCGAATGGCTTTAGATATTGCGAGGGATTGTCGGGATATGCTTGGGGGTGCTGGTATTAGTGTAGAGCATGTTGCGATACGGCATATGTTGAACCTCGAGAGCGTTATTACATACGAGGGTACGGAGAGTATTCATCAACTCGTAGTTGGTAGAGAATTGACTGGGGAATCGGCTTTTTAGGCAGATTTCCATCTCGAAATAATAAGTAATGTTTTTGCATTATTTTTGATGGCTAGGTGGCAGAGTGG
>JAQWRR010000001.1 GCA_029243585.1 Gammaproteobacteria bacterium | reverse complement strand
GCAGAGAAATCTAATTTTACATTGGGTTTTATTCTGCGTATGGCCGGCGGGACATTTTGAGTTTCAAGTAACTGAAAACCTGCAGACTCTAATAGCACATCAATCTCGGTCTTGCCGGGCAATGTTTTCTGAGTGTAACTTGGACCAAACCCCCATAGATCAACCAATGGTCCTATGGTCATATCAAAAGCCCCATTGGATAACTCACTCACTTTAATGCCTTGCTGCAAAATACTTAAGAAGTCTGGAGAGACTTCAAACCAATCGTCCCCGGTATAATTATTGAATTGATTGATCTCTGAAGAGTCGCGATAGTTTGAGAAGCGCTGGTCAAGATCAGCTAGAGTCTCCTCGATTTTTGCTGCGAGCGTCTCCGTTACTTGTGTCTTGTCTGAGACTATTACTTGTACTGAGTAATTTGTACCCATGGTATAACCACTTAGCTCTAGTGCTTGTGGGTATCTAGTGCATGCGAATAGCGCTGTAATGACGATAGAAGCGATTATCCAGTAGGTTAGTTTTAAAAGGTTCATTAAATGTTTAAAATTTTAAGGGATCAAAACTGCAATTGTCTCTTATGATGTGATCATACAAGGCAGTCTCGTTTTCGGTATGGTTTTAAGTTCTGTAATTACAAATACACATTTAAGGGTAATTGTGTCAAAAAAACTTGTTATTGGTGCGATTTTACTCATAGTTATTGCTAGTGTTGGGGTAATTGAGATGAAACGCTATTGGAATCAACAAGCTGGTGCTGAGCTTGCTGGTATCTATTGTGGTAACTGCCATCTTGAGCCTGAACCAGAAATTTTACCCCGCCACAGTTGGGAAGTAGCGCTTGGATATATGGGTGGTTGGCTTGGGATTGAAAATATTGATTATTTAGCTGAATCTCCTGAGCTTGCAAGGACAATTGTTCAAAACAGACATGAGGTTCTGAGGCGTGAGGGGGTTTTTCCAAGCGCCCCATTATTGAATCAGGAAGATTGGGCGCTTTTACGTGAGTATTATTTGTCTAGCGCGCCTACAAGAGCCTTGGGACAGTTTAATAAGCCCGAACTTCAGCTTGAACTGCCTCGCTTCGATGTTTTCAGAACGAGCTATAACCCGTCGCCTGCAGTTACGACTTTGGTCCATATAAGAGAGGAGACTGGTGAAATCTATGTTGGTGATAGCCTAACTCAGTCGCTTTCTGTGCTTGATAGCGATGGACAGTTGCTAGTCTCACGACAGTTTCGACCAGCAATCTCACCTGTCGATATGCAATTTGTAGGGGAGGCTGCTTATCTTGGTTCGATTGGAGATTTAGGTGCTACACAGTTGGCAAGCGAACGTCCAGCACATATATCATTGCTGAGATTGTTCGATCAGGAAATAGCAAATGCAACTTCTGAGATCGTTATACCAAATCTTTTTCGAATGGCAGATCTGGAATTGGCTGATCTTGACGGTGACAGCCAATTAGATCTTATTACCAGTGGTTTTGGATCAATAACGGGGAATGTCTCTATGTTTAAGGGACTTCCTGGCGGACTGTTCGAACAAGAGGAGGAGGTGCTTTTAAATATGCCTGGTGCAGTCAAGACCGAAGCCTATGATTTTAATGATGATGGTCTTTTAGACGTAATGGCGCTTATTTCAGATGCTCGAGAAGGTCTCTATATATTAGTGAATCAGTCTGAAGGTGTATTTTCTCAGAAGATGGTCTTTGAAGCACATCCTAGTTATGGGCATACCTATTTTGAGCTGCATGATTTTAATGATGACGGTTTAATTGATGTGCTAGTTACCAATGGTGATAACGTTGATTCGGACCCCTATAACACAACAAAAAATTATCATGGTGTTCGCATTTACCTTAATCGCGGTAATTATGAATTTGAGGAAGCGTACTTTTATCCGATGTATGGTGCTTTCAGGGCTAAGGCAGCAGATTTTGATGGTGATGATGATTTAGATATTGCTGTTACGTCATTCTACGCAAATTACGCGGCAGATACTCCAGAGGTATTCACTTATCTTGAGAACCACGGATCGTTTGAATTTGTTCCTTACACTACCGAGCTTGTTAATCAGGGGCGTTGGTTAAGTATGGATATTGGTGATGTTGATGGAGACCAAGACGTGGATGTTGTTCTGGGTGGTGGTTATATTTCAGTAGGTCTTGAAGCCTATCCACAAGTGGTGGAGAGATTAAGTGAGTTTGGTGAACCAGTGCTTATACTTAAAAACACACTAAATTAATGAGGTTGAGAAAAGTTACATGTTGCGGGCTATAAAGATGATATTCAAAACACTGTTAGATAGGTCTATGTGGGCATTAGTTGTATGTTTTTTGGTGTCTAATGCTTTTGCGCTTGATGGGACTTTGATCGTTGCTAACAGAACTGGTGGAAGTATTTCTTTTATTGATTTGAATGTGGGGGTAGAGGTTGCTCGTTTGCCGGTTGGGCCTATCATTCCTCATGAAGTAGCGGTTTCTCCAGATGGAAGGTTTGCTTTGACAAGCGAGTATGGTCCCAATGACCGTCCGGGACGGCATGTTCTCTTGATAGATATTTCCAATGCGAGCCTCATTGGGCGGATTGATCTTGGGCCAAACTCCCGCCCTCATACGGTACTTTTTCTGCCAGATGGCCGGCGTGCGATTGCCACCATGCAGGATTCTGATCAATTGGCTCTTATAGATATAGAGTTACAACAGGTTATTAGGCTCTATCCTACAGGTGGCAGGGAAGGTCATATGGCGAGGTTAAGTCCCGACGGGTCGAGGGCATATGTTGCTAGCCGGCTTGGGAAAGGAACGCTATCAGTTGTATTTCTTGATGAAGAACGTGATCCCGTAGTCATAGAAACGGGGCTAGGAGCTGAGGGGCTGGACGTTTCAATGGACGGTAGTGAGATATGGGTTGCTAATAGGCAAGAAAGGTCTATCTCTATTATTGATGCTAATTCATTAGAGATTGTGTCTGTGCTCGACTCAAGGCCGCTTGCTGGCAGAATAGATATAGGGTCGGAGGGGTATGCTGTGGTGCCGAACGGTAATACACGTGGGACCCCCGTTTCTCAGTATCTACGTCTGTTTAACGTTCACTCGCGAGAGTTGGTTGTAGAAGTTCCACTCCGGGATGGCAGCCCTCAAAACGGAAATTTCGGTGTCCTTGTTCAGGATGACGTGGTTTTCGCGAGCGATCCTCATCAGGGCACGATCCAGACGTTTACGCTAGATGGTTTGGTTAATCGACAGGTGCTGATATCCAATCATGACGGGCCTGATGGTATGGCTTGGACCCCGATTAGGCTGAATGCGATGATTATTGACTAATGTCCCATAAAAACCACACTTTATAACTGTGGTAAAAAAGCATTATTGATATTTTGTCTTTAGGTTTTTGGTATATCTTTACTCAATCAATAAAGTAAAAACGACCCCCGTAAGATGTCTCTTAAAAACAACAACTATTTACCAATTAGTGCCTTGTAGCTTATTGACTACACTAGTACATGTTTGCGAAAATGGTTGAGTGTGAGGCTCGCCTCGTGGCGAACCGAGCTATACGTATAGTAAGTTGTTTGTTATTTCGTCAAGAGCCTGATCTTTGCGTTAAGTGTTTGTTGAATGCAGACGTAAGGGGAGGGAAGTCTCTAAATGAAAGTAAGAGGAAAATAATATGAAGTTAAGTAATTGCGCTTGGAGCGCGGCGGCCTTGTCGGCCACCCTACTCCTGTCGGCGCCTGGGCAAGTTGTGGCACAGTCCGCAGCTGCACAGTCAATGCTGGAGGAGATCGTTGTAACGGCTCGCCGGCGCGAGGAGACCCTCGCTGACTTGCCGCTGTCTGTTGCTTCGATTAGTGCGGATGCCATGCAAGCTCAAGGTATCTATAATATTGACAATCTCGGTGATTTTATCCCGAATCTGACCTTCACCAATACTGACCGACGTCACGTGAAGGCGATCTATATTCGCGGTATCGGAAACGATTCGCCTATATCCATTCGCCCAAGCGGTACTGGTCTGTATCTTGACGGTCAGTATCTGCCCAATACTATGGGACAGATGATGTCGACTGTTGACATCGAACGGGTTGAGGTTCTGCGTGGTCCACAGGGAACGTTGTTCGGTAAAAACACCACTGGTGGTGCTATTAATATCGTGACAGTAAAGCCTACTGATGAGTTTGAGGCTGATGTTCTCATGCGTGTTGGGGATCATGGTACGATGGACTTTAAGGGTGTGCTAAACATTCCGTTCAACGATATGATCGCTGGTCGTTTCAGTGTCATTTCAGAGCAAATGGATGGTCATTTCTATAACCAAACGTTGAAGAAAAATGTTGGTGCTATTGATGTACAGGGATTTGGCGCTGCCTTCCGTGTTACGCCTAATGATAACTGGATCATTGACTTCTCAGTTCGTGGGAACTCCCAGGACGATGATGATGAAGGTGTCCAGTGTCGTGTAGCTCCTAATGCCAAGATCTATAACAACATGGTTACAGCCCATGGCCAATCCGCAGTCACGGCAGCCTCTAATGGTTTAACAGCACCAATTGATGGTGGTGTTAATCAATGGGGTGGATCAAATGCTAATGGTATCGTTGGTCATATCGACCGTATAGCTACAGGTACTACGTTAGGGTTTTGGAATGACTGTACTTCTCAGCAATCAGATCCTTGGCTGACCTCTCAGGAAAAAGATACTTACCTGAAGTTGGACAATACGTTCGTCAATCTGACAACTGCATGGGACTCTAATGGCGAAATCGGTATTTTTGATAACTTAAATATCAGATCGATTTTTGCTGGGCAAAAAACGGATCTTTGGTACTTGGCTGACCGTGATGGTTCCAAGTACTCGATTGATTCGCTTGGTGGCACAGGTCCTCGTGGATTGAGACGTGAAACAAGAAGTGCCGAGCTCCTTGTAACAGCTGACGTAAGTGAGAGACTTTCATTTACGACTGGCTATCATTACTTTGATGATGAGAACCAGGCTGGCCAGAGGGATTCTAATGGTTGTTTAGCCATCTTTGAGCGCAACAAAGCTGCGATCATCGCTGACAAAGACACCAAAGCAATCAACATCCGTTGTTATCCTGATGGCGGTGGTCAGTTTGACCGCTTAGCTGATAGGACTGCTGCTGGTGGTCCAGGTGTTACAGGTCGTGATGGTTATAATGTCTCCGACTCCGATGGGGTCTTTGGTCATATGACTTATCAGCTCACTGATGATTGGACACTTGATGCGGGTCTTCGTTGGACGGAAGAGCAACGTATCTTCCATCAACTTGAGTTCCCGTTGAAGGAAGGCACCTGTAATCATAAGGCTGGAGCAGTAAATGCAACGCCTTCGCATACACCGTGTAATCCACAGTACTTTTTGAGCTATCAAACCACTTTGGGTGAGGGCTTCTATAACAATGCTGAGTTGTTCTTTGAAGAGACAACTCCAATGATCAGCTTAACTCGCAACCTTGGTGGTGGCGATACGCTGGAAGATGGCATGTTATATGTGTCTTACTCAGAAGGTTTCTTGGCTGGTAGCTTCAATGATGAGCTTAACGTTACTCTAGAGCCTAAGCTGGCACCATTGCTGTCTTATGATCCTGAGCACGTGACGAACTATGAGATTGGCTTCAAAGGCACGTTTATGGACGGTGGCCTGAGACTCTCTACTGCAGCGTTCTTCATGGACTACACCAATAAGCAAGAGACAGTCTCGATTGATAACTCTGACGGTCGGTTCGGTGGTGATCCTTCGGTGGAAATTACCTCCAACGCCTCTTCAGTGGATATCTTCGGTATTGAGGTCGAAGCTCGTGCAACGACATGGGAAGGTGGCTTCCTTACGCTTGATATTGGTTGGTTAGATAACGAGTATGGCGCATATGAGGCTTTTGATCCTGACGCAGGTGCATCAATCGATCGGTCAGGCTTGACGCTTAAAGATTATTCACCAGAGTGGACGGTCAACGCTTCTATTGAGCACGTATTCGAGCTCGCTAGTGGTGCATCGATTACGCCAAGACTTGGTATGTACTTCCAGACGGAGTATGACTACGTTACGGGTATCGATCCTTCTACGGATTCCATCTGTATGCAGGATGCATATCTGAAGCTCCGTGGTCGTGTGACTTATCTGCCTGCAGACGGTAACTGGCAGGCGTCATTGTACGGCTCTAACCTTACTGATGAGGTCTATTTTGAGATCTGTGGTAAGGGGCGATCTGGTGTGATGGACTATCGCTATGGCGACCCAAAGACTGTTGGACTTGAGTTCCAATATTTCTGGGGCGAATAAGCCTAGGCTAACTCTTTAATTAGAGTTAACTGAAATAGACGGCACCTCTTCGGAGGTGCCGTTTTTTTTTGTACATAAATTATTGGTTAAAAAGCAATCATCTTTGTAATCGGTATTATTTAGCATATGAGTGTTAAGATAAGTTGCAGTGAAGAGGTGTATTGGTATGTTTCAATTAATAAAACTTATAGCTAGTTTTTGTTTTTTAATTCCTTTTTCTCAGTTTGCTTTTTCTCAAGCTGTTCCTTCAGTAGACACAGCTATAGAGGAAACGGAAGATGGGCTTTATAGAGTTGACCCGTTTGTGATGGGTGCCGCATGGGTAAAGCCTGATTTAGACCTGTCTAAGTACTTAAGACTCTATTTGATGCCTGTCAAGGTTCAGTACCGAGAATTGCCGGAGATGCGTAATGCACGAAGTAGGGAAGGTGCCGATTTCTATGTTCCAACTGAATCGCTAAAGGCTGTCTTCGAAAACAGTTTTTCAGATTATTTATATGAAGAGGTTTCTTCAGTAAGCTCATATCAGCTTTCAGAAGAGGCGGGACGTGATGTATTGCTGGTTCAAGCTTACCTAACAGATGTGGTTACTGGGGTGCCACCTGATATACCTCAAGCCTATACAACTACTATAAGATGGTTGTGGGAAGTGGGTGTGGTGCTAGAGTTACGTGACTCTATGACCGGTGAAATTCTAGCTCGTACTGCTGATCGCCGACGTGCAGATGGTCCTATAGACGCTAATTTAGCATGGACCTTTACTCCTCGCGCTACCTCGGCATGGTCGAGTTTGCTTATAAGAAGACTTGAGGAACTTGGTGATCTTAGCGGTAGGCCAGATTTTTGGCCTCTGGTCGGCGCGCCTCAAGATTAGCTGAAATTTATCACTTTAATTATAAGCTGATGGTATAACAATTGATGGCTAGTATTTTTATGAGAAAAAGCTTTGTAGTTTTTTTAGACTTGCTTATTCTCTTTCTATGATTTTTGAATGCTGATATTTATTGGAGAATGGTAATGGAGCAATCAAGGTTTATAAGGCTAATGGTTTCTGTAGTTGGGTTATGTGCAATACCTGTTTTAGCTCATCATTCTCATAGTAATTATGAGACAAGGGAATATACTCATTTGGAGGGTACTGTTGCTGAATTTCATTGGATGAATCCTCATACTTGGATTTTTCTGGAAGTTCCAGAAGAAAGTGGAGAGTCAACTATCTGGGCTTTGGAAGGAGCAGCTCCGCGTTCATTAGAGCGTGATGGGTGGAGTTCTGATGATATTCATGTGGGTGATCATCTTTTAGTTAGATGTCACCAACTCAAGGATCGATCAAATGGTTGTTTATTGGGTTTTTTAACGCTAGATGGTATGCCTGAAAAAGAGTTTGACTAAATGACTAAGCGTTTTTTGACGGGTATTCTTTTTTTGCCGAGTCTTTCTTATGGCCAAGGTTGGATAGAGTATCTGGATCGCTCTGCAGCCTACAGTATTAATTTTCCTTCGGAACCTGTTATAACGGAAATTACTTACGAATCTCAACAGGGACTAATTTACCCAGCACAGCTATACAGTGCACAAGGAGTTCGTGGAGACTCCTATCTTGTTACTGTTGTGGATTTCACGGATGCTCAAGAGTTGCATAGCTCACACCCTGATAGAACAGAGGCGTCAGGTATTAATAGCTGGTGGTGGGATATACGTGCGTCTGTGGCCCATACTGCTTTAAATATTAGGCAACGAGGTGGCGAGATAACCTATGACTCATGGTCATGGTTAGAAGGAATTGAAGGGCATCAATTACAGATTACCAATCAAGATGCATCACGAACGTTTGTAGGAATCTATCAGCATTTCCTTCGTCTGTATATTCTTGAGACTAGCGTTCCCAAGGGTTCTCCACCACCAGGTTTATTTCAACAGTCTTTGCGCTTTCTTGATGAAGAAGGAGTACGTGTAAGGTATCGAAATGACGTTAATGGAAATAAAACTCGTATTCCTGATTTGCCTGAAGATGGAGCTACTACCGTAAGAATTGTTGAGCGTTCTTTGGATTGAGTTTTTTAGATTATCTAGTCAGTTACAGGCATGAACTTTTGTATTCTTCTGCCAGTACCCGATTCGGCGACATAGATATTACCTTTGGGGTCAACTGTCAGTCCGTTGGCGACTGTAAAGTTACCAATTTGATGGCCAGGTCTTCCAAAGGACGACAAAATTTCTCCGGTGACATGATCAAGGATATGAACCTTTTCATGCCGACCGTCAAGCACGTAAATATGACTTTGCTCTTCATCGGGGGAAAACCCAATTCCCCAAACGGTTCCGCGTGAATCGGGAAGACTAGCGTTTCCTGTTTTAACCCAAATATTACGAATAAAGCGTCCCATCTTGTTAAAAACTTGAATCCGTAGTCCCTCACGGTCACAAACGTATACGAGCCCAAGATTGCTTATAGTGATGCAGTGGAGAGAATAGGTGAATGTGCCGCCTGTACCAGCGATCGTTTCTTCCAAGGTTGCCTGCCGCCCCCACTGTCTTAAAAATCTACCGGATTCATCAAATACTGCAACACGTTTATTCCCATAACCATCTGCCACATAAATATCACCATTATCTTGGTCAACTGCGACATCAGCTGGAAAGAAAAATCCTTGTTGACTGGAATTAAGAGGTTCTCTATCGATTGTATTATCTGCCGCCCTAATTGCAGCTCCATCATATGTGTCTACAACGCCTCGTGATCCTATCTGAACAAGTAGCTCGCCTGTATGACTATATTTTTGAGCAATACCGTCATTATTGCCAACAACCCACACATTATCATCGGAGTCAAAGCTACACCCATGAATATTTTGTGGAACTACATTTGTCTCTCCCCAATAGCTCACTAGGTTACCTTCAGGATCAAATAACATCATCGGAGCGGCTGGAGTAGATGTTTCTGTTTCCTCTGAGGTAATGTTTTGCCGGTCTACGACCATGATATTTCCGTGGGAGTCTATACAGGGGTGTCCAAGTGCAGCATTTATCCAACCTTCGGGAAGAGGTTTGGGCCAGGTTGGGTCCACCTGAAACTCAAGCGTTTCCTGGGCCAAGAGCGAACCAAAAGCCAAAGAAAGACAGAGAAAGAAAGTTCTTATGAAATTTATAAAAATCAATATCATAGAGTTTTTTTAGAGATAGTTTCTCATTTTATTTTTCTGAATTATTGTACCATGTACTAATACGAATCTACTTTTACTCCTCCCAGGTTTATTTTGTGGTGTCTAATAATGCTATTTTTTGGTTCAGGGTGCACATTGTTATCATATAAGACTTAGTATTCACTTTTCTCTGCTATAAAAATAGCCTAAAGAAGGAGTTTGATTTAATGCGTATTAGTTTCATAGTAATTGTCTTGGGTGTTTTAGCTGCCGTAGCTTCAGCCCAAGAAAATAGAAGTATTGATCCTTCGTGGCTGTTTGTGCCGGAATCTATAGAAAGCGAAGAGCTAGTGATTGTTGAACCTGTTATGGGTTCAAATTTACCTGTTGAGTTACGCTTTGTTGAAATGCTTGATGGTGTTTATTCGCCAATAGGTTTTAGAAAACCAGTAGGCGATGGTCCTTTCCCGACCATTGTTTTTGCGCATATGAACGGTGGTTATGGATTGCGTTGGATACGAGAGTGGACCCAGTATGGTAGTGGCACTCTCGAAGCTTTTCTTGAAGCAGGATATGCTGTGGTATGGATGCGCTATAGAGCAGAAGTTGATACGCCTTATGGATCAGAGCTTACAGTTCGCGAATTTCAGGGGAGAGATCGTTGGAATAGAGGGCCACTAGAGTATGAGGATGCCATTGAAATTCTAGATTATGTAAAGAATTTGCCAGCTGTAGATCCGGATAGACTTGGTTGGCTCGGTGTTAGTCATGGTGGGGAAATGCTTTTAAAGATTGCCTCAGAGTATCAAGGGTTGCGTGCGGGTGTAGCGAGTGAACCAGCGGCGATGGATTATCTTGCTACTCTTCCTGAAGACTCTTCTTTGCCACCCACAGTCCCACAACCAGAGACAATGGATGAGAATTCTCAAGGAATGCAGGCAGCAGCAGTGGAAGATCTTAGAAATCGGATCGATATGGAACAAGCTATGAGTCGTATTGATGCAATCGAAATGCCTATTTTTGTTGTGGGCAGAGACCGAGATCATAACCAAGCCACATTTCGTCTGGCCTATGACCTTATGAGCGAGGCAGGAAAATCTACGCAGTGGAAATCATATGATCATGACCACCATGGGTTTATATTTGTTCAGCGTGATTCGGAAGGAGTCTATGAACCTGATGCTATTCAGCAGCTTGTTTTATCAGATACGATTAGTTTTTTTGATAGTCATATGAAGCATTAGTGACCTATCTAAAATAAGCACACATTTTCAAGATTAAATTTAGTAAGGATGCTCTAAATAGTTGAGGGCTTCTCATACACGG
>JAQWRR010000062.1 GCA_029243585.1 Gammaproteobacteria bacterium | reverse complement strand
ACTAGCTGGTATGTCTATCTTGTTTTGAAATTTTTCTAAAAGAGCTTGACCCGTATGGCTAGCTGTAATGTAAGCAAGTTCCTGGGGGGTGCCCACTCCAACAACAAACCCACCACCATTACCTCCTTCAGGTCCTAAATCAATAATCCAATCCGAATTGCTAATGACATCTAAATTATGCTCAATAACAATTACTGAGTGGCCATCAGCTATTAGAGAAGAAAAAGCCTTAAGAAGTTTATCAATATCAGCAAAATGTAGTCCTGTTGTAGGCTCATCAAAGATGAATAGGCTTGGTCCATAAGATTTTTTCCCAGTCTTTGCTAGATGACCAGCCAATTTAAGTCTTTGAGCCTCTCCTCCGGAGAGCGTTGGAACGGGCTGTCCTAACTTTAGATAATCTAGCCCCACAGCATCAAGAAAACTTAGTGCTCTACAAACAGAACGCTGTTTAGAAAAAAAACTTATGGCCTCTGCTACAGTCATATGTAGCACATCAGCAATTGATTTTGGATCTTGAGCCTGATCTGTTTGTAGCTTTACTTCAAGAATTTCTGGCCTGAAACGCTCACCATCACAGTCTGCGCAACGAATATATACGTCGCTTAAAAACTGCATCTCAATATGTTCAAAACCATTGCCTGAACAGGTAGGACAACGCCCATCACCAGAATTAAAACTAAACGTTCCTGGCGTATACCCTCGCTCATGCGAAAGGGGCTCCATAGAAAATAATTTACGTATACCATCTAACGCCCCAACAAAAGTTGCCGGATTGGACCTTGTGGTCCGTCCAATGGGCGCTTGGTCTACTAGAACAGCTATGTCAATGTTCTCATGCCCTAAGATTTCTAGATAAGCTCCAGGGGGATCTTTAGGTTTCCCTTTTATCTTAGCTAGAGCATTAAATAAAACTTGCTGAATGAGGGTTGATTTTCCAGAACCACTCACACCAGTAACACAGACCAATCGTTCTAATGGAATTCGGACATCTATATCCTGAAGATTATTCTGGCTAACCCCTCTTAATTCTAGCCAATGACATTTTTTCCCTACTTTCCTCAGTAAAGGTTTTTTAGTCTTCCAGTTTTTTCGTAAAAATTTTGCGGTTAATGAACTCTTATCCTTAAGAAGCTCTTGCGGAGTTCCATAAAAAACTATTTTTCCACCATCCGTGCCTGGTCCAGGACCAAGATCGATGATCTTATCTGCAGCTAGCATCACCTGGGAATCATGCTCAACAACTACTAATGTGTTACCTGAATTTCGCAATCGGTGAAGAACATTAATCACACGTTGCATGTCTCTTGGGTGGAGCCCAATACTAGGTTCATCCAAAACAAAGAGAGTGTTAACCAAAGAAGTGCCAAGTGCGGTTGTTAAATTGATTCTTTGTATCTCACCTCCAGAAAGCGTTCTAGATTGCCTATCCAAAGTGAGATAACCCACACCCACATCATTCAAAAAACCTAAACGCCCACGAATCTCCTGTAATAAGAGCGACGAAGCCTCATCCATTGCGCCTGAAAAACTTAGAGTAGAAAAAAATCATCCACTGAACTAATGGGTAGCATCATAAGGTCATGTAAAGTCAGGCCAGGCATAGAAGAAAACTTATTCTTATTACACTTGATAACCGGATGCCTAAACCTATCTTTAACAAAAACTACCTTATTTGCATCTGATAAGGTTCCCAAACGCCAAAGCAATGAATCAGCTTTCAGTCTGGACCCACAACAATCAATGCATAAATCATAGGAACGATATTTAGAAAGAAGCATGCGAATATGCATTCGATAACTTTTTTTTTCGAGCCAAGAAAAAAAACGATCTAGGCCGTACCACATCCCCTTTTTTTCTGAACCATCACCATTCCATATCCACTTATGATGCTCAGGCTCCATTTGATTCCAAGGAATATCGACAGGAATTTTTTTTTCTTCAGCTAAACTAATAAACTTTTTGTGGCGCTTCTGATAGCTTTTGCTTTGTAATGGTTTAATTGCACCGTCAAGGAGAGTTTTATTTTCATCGGGAATGACAAGTTGATGGTCAATGCCCATAGTTCGTCCAAATCCACGACATGATTCACATGCACCAAGCGCAGAATTAAATGAAAAGCTATTAGGAATAGGTTGATCATAAGAAACATCACAAGTAGCACAATGCAAATGCGAAGAGAATTTAAAAATTTGATCACTATCATCAAGAAAACGTACAGTGAGATGTCCTCTGCCATGCTGAACAGCGACCTCCAAGGCTTCGAGGATGCGTGCGCGATTTGAATCATTGAATCGTAGCCTATCTTGAATAACCTCTATTTTCTGAGAAGTCTTAGAATAGATTTGTGTATAACCCTGGACACTTAGGTAACCTTCAATTTCATTCTGAGAGAAATTTTTAGGAATAATCACTGTAAAAGTAATTGCAACCCGAGGAGTTTGATCTTGTTTGTTAAGCAGTTCTTTATTGAGAGTCTGATATATGCCTTCAGGAGTATCCTTAGAAACTTCATCCCCACAGTTTTTACAATATAAAGTTGAGATTCTTGCAAAAAGAAGTTTTAAATGATCATTAATCTCGGTCATTGTTCCAACCGTTGACCTAGATGTTCTTACTGGATTGGTCTGGTCTATAGCAATCGAAGGGGGAATTCCCTCAATGCTATCTGTTTGAGGCTTATCCATTCGATCAAGAAATTGACGAGCGTAAGGAGAAAAAGTTTCTATGTATCGACGTTGCCCTTCAGCATAAATCGTATCAAATGCTAATGAGGATTTACCTGAACCACTAACTCCAGTAATAACAATAAACTCATTAAGCGACAGATCTAGATCTAAGCTTTTAAGGTTATTCTGGCGAGCTCCGCGAATGCGAATACAGTCTCTAGTCATTTATGAATCTCATATATACCGGTATTCCTCGCAATAGCGCTAGTCATCTAAATCGGTAGTTCTTTAATCAATCAATCGCTTTGTCAGATCTTCATAAGCATCTATACGGCGATCACGAAGAAATGGCCAACCTAATCGAGATTTTTTAATTTCTGCCATATCTAAATCTACGGTAAGAATATTGGTATCGG
The DNA here is from genome assembly GCA_029243585.1 of Gammaproteobacteria bacterium. Classification (GTDB taxonomy): domain Bacteria; phylum Pseudomonadota; class Gammaproteobacteria; order Steroidobacterales; family Rariloculaceae; genus UBA6522. The sequence continues at coordinate 12,236 of JAQWRR010000062.1, read as the reverse complement.
CAGATGAGGCTCGTGCCAGTACACGACCATCAGGGGCTGCAACAAAACTCTGGCCCCAAAATTCAATACCACTTTGCTTGCTTGGGTGTTTTTCAAATCCAACACGATTAACTGCTATCACAAAACAACCATTCGTAACTGCATGACTCCTTTGAACAAGTTCCCATGCCTCATGCTGAGTCTGACCTAGTATATTTTTTTCCTCCGGATGCCACCCAATAGCTGTTGGATAAATCAAAATCTGAGCGCCATTTAGTGCGGTCAAACGAGCTGCTTCAGGATACCATTGATCCCAACAAACCATCACTCCACAATTACCAACAGAAGTTTTAAACGACTTAAAGCCAAGATCTCCAGGAGTAAAATAAAATTTTTCTTGATAACCAGGCTCATCAGGGATATGCATTTTTCGATATTTGCCTAAATAACCGTACTTCCCATCAATCACAACTGCAGTATTATGATAGACACCCTGGGCACGACGTTCGAAAAGACTTGCTACTAGAGTAATATTTAGCTCTTCTGCCAAAAGTTCTAATGCATGTGTAGTTGGACCAGGTACAGGTTCAGACATCGAGAAATTTCCTGGTTCCTCTGTTTGGCAAAAATATTGCAATGAGAAAAGTTCTGGTAGGCAAATAAGGTCCGCCTTTTCTTCTTGAGCTGCTTTCTTTATCAACCGTAATGAGTTTGATAGGTTCTTCTCAGAATCCTTAGTCATTTTCATTTGAATAGCACTAACTCTAATAATTTTGTTTGATAAGTTTTCCTTCATTTAAGAGCGCTCTAGTTGCATGCTTTTGGATCATAGTATGTGCTTTTTTGTAGACAGCTCATGTACTTTTCAAGAATTTCCTGGGCGGCCACCCTACTTACTTCCCTAGATTTATATTTTTCTCTAACAAGCCCCCTCATTCGACTTTCAAGCTGACCTGAAACGTACTGTACTTGTCCAAGAATTTCTTGCACGCTTGTTTCTGGAATAACTTTTTCAATTGTAAAATGGTTCTCTACATCTAAATTCAAACGAATATGAGCCTCACCAACCTTACCAAAAAGATTATGTGCGTCACCCATGCTGTCTTGGTAGGCGCCCAAAAGGAAAAGACCTATATGATTTTCCTTCCCTGGTCTAAAAGAATGCGTAGGGAGAACCGATTTGTTCGGAGAGGAAGATACATAGTGAGTTACCCGTCCATCTGAATCACAGGTAAGATCCGCTAATATTGCGTGATTTAATGGTTTTTCATTTAATCGGTCAATTGGCATTACAGGAAAGGTTTGACCTATTCCCCAATGATCCAACATAGACCTAAAAATCGAAAAATTACACATATGTTGCTGGGCGAGAATATTTTCTAACTCAATAAACTCTGGTGGATAAGAATCGAAAGACTCACCACAGAGTGATACATAGAGTAATTTACATAAGGTCCAAAATGCACGATCCATAGTTGCTTGTTCTTCTAATGATACAGAGCCTAAAGAGAACGAAGCCCTTACTTGGCTATGCGCCTCCTTTGCATGATGAAATAAAGCTAACGCTTCTTCTGTCGTTATCCTTTCCGTACTACGCTCCATCAATCTAAATAGAGCTTGGGAAGCCTGACAGGCATCATTGGGTAGTGCATCCCCTGTTACCCACTCATCCCTACTCCGTGACCCCAGAACGGGAACGATCAAAACGGAATGATATGCAGTAATAGCTCGGCCACTCTCTGTGATCAATACAGGCTCCAGAACACCTTGCTCATTACAGACATCCTTAACAGTATTTACAATGAGGTTCGCATACTCCTGAAGATCATAGTTCAGAGCAAACTGGGAGTTAGTTCCAGCCTCATCATATTGCACCCCTAATCCACCACCAAAATCTAGATACTTTATGCCAAAATTTCTTTTTATCAGCGATACATAAACCTGGGTTAACTCACGAACGACCTGTCTTAATGTAGAAATATCTTTAATCTGACTGCCCAAATGACAATGTAAAAGCTGGAAATTATCCTTCAGCCCTAAAGATGAAATTTCTTCGCTCAGGGATATTAATTCCGATAAGGATAAACCAAACTTTGACATTTCACCGGAACAACTCGACCAATGCCCCAACCCCTCAGACCCCAAACAAATACGTGCTCCTAGTATGGGAGAATGCCCTGTCTCCCACATGATAGATTTAAGTTCCGAAAATTCATTTAATCTGTCTAAAACTGGGATAACATTTTTACCAATCCTTTGTATTGAGATCATCAGACTAAGCATGGTCCTATCTTTTATGCCATTACATACAAGTAAAGTTTTATCATTTTCCAGATAGGGTAAAGCAGCCAAAAATTCAGCCTTTGATCCGCACTCCAAACCAATATCATACTTTTTTCCTGTATTTAGAATTTCCTCAACAACAGCCTGTGATTGGTTGACTTTTATGGGATAAACACTTTGGTATAAGCCACCATAGCCAGTCGTCTCAATTGCAGATTGAAATGCATTATTTATCCGCTCTATTTGAGCACCTAGCAGGTCCTTAAAGCGAAGCAAAATCGGTAGTTGAATACCCTGACTTTGTATTTCCTCAACTACAGAGACAACATCAATGGATACAGATGATTTTTTCTTGATATGGACAGCCATATGCCCATCATCATTAATAAAAAAATAAGGTGCTCCCCAAGAAGAAACTCGATAGAGATTATCTGAATCCAAATTAGTCCAATCACATATGGGGGTAGACTTTTTTATAACTTGAGACACCTCACTCTTCCAAAACAAAAGCGAAAATGAGTGGTGCTACAATCGTTGCATCTGATTCAATGATAAAGCTCGGTGTTTCTACTGATAATTTACCCCAACTAATCTTCTCTGAAGGCGTAGCCCCAGAGTAAGAACCATAGCTAGTAGTTGAATCGCTTATCTGACAAAAATACCCCCACTTTCTTACATTCTCTCTGTATAGGTCCTGCTCCAACATTGGGACAACACAAATGGGAAAATCTCCTGCGATACCACCACCAATCTGAAAAAATCCTATCGATTTTTGCACACTATTTTTTTCATACCACTCTGCTAGCTGAATCATATATTCAATTCCAGACCGGACCGTGCCCACATTCTTAATATCTCCACTAATACAGTGAGCGGCATACATATTTCCTAGCGTTGAATCTTCCCAGCCAGGCACAAAAATAGGAAGATCCTGCTCACTTGCCGCAACTAGCCAACTATCAGCAGGATCTTTTTCGTAGGCATCTTGAAAGGCACCTGTTTTTAAAGCTTTATATAAGAATTCATGCGGAAATCGTCTTTCTCCAGAACGATCTGCAGCGAGCCACTCCCCTAGAACGACCGATTCAACTTTACGTATTGCCTTATCCTCAGGAATACAGGTGTCAGTAACACGATTGAGTTTTTGACTAAGAAGCGTCTTTTCCTGTTCTAGACTGAGATGGCGATAATCCGGGATGCGCACATAGTGATCATGAGCTATGAGATGGAATAAGTCTTCCTCGAGGTTTGCCCCAGTACAACAAATAGCATGAACTTTTCCTCTTCGAATCATTTCTGCAAGTGACAGCCCAAGTTCAGCTGTACTCATAGCTCCTGCAAGGGTCATTAACATGGAACCCCCGCTACCTAGGAAAGATACATAGCCCTCAGCTGCATCTAGTAATACCGCACTATTGAAATGTCGATAGTGATGTTTAATAAATTTACTGATAGTTGTCATTAACCTTTTCCTTGATCTCAAAGCATATTTATATTTAGCCTATCGATGGCACCTGCTGTGTTAAACAATGAACCGCCCCTAAACCGACCAATATTGATCGACAATCTACAGAAATGACATTACGATCCATAAAACATTCACTAAGAATCTCTCTAGCGATGGCATCTTGAGGACATCCAAAAGCTGGCATAATCACTAACTCATTAGCAATATAAAAATTAGCATAGCTCGCTGGCAAACGACTATTCTGATAGTAAATTGGGTCTGGCATTGGAAGTTCTACTATCTCTATGCCAGCACCATCTGCTAGTTTTGCATTAGCTAAGATTTCTTGGCTCTTAATTAATGGCAAATAATTGTAATCTTTAGTGTTTTTCTCAGAAGAGATCACTACTCTATTTTGGGATACAAATCTTGCTAGTTGGTCAATATGACCATCAGTATCGTCACCTTCTAACCCTTTTCCAAGCCAAATAACCTTTTTTACTCCAAATGTATTTTTAAGCTCTTGTTCTATCTCAATTTGACTCATTTCTGGGTTTCGCTTTAACAAACATTCCAACGTAGTAATTAAAGTTCCGGCACCATTCACATCAACTGACCCACCCTCTAGATACATCTTAGATAAAAACTCAGGGATCAAAAGTGTCCTTGCCATAAACTCAGCAACGCCTTGATCTAGGTTGTAAGGGGGATACTTTCCACCCCAAGCGTTATATTTAAAGTTTAGTGATAAAAGCGGATGTTCCTGGTTACTGCTCGTAAGAAAAATTGCACCACAATCACGACACCAGGAATCATTAGTAGCCAATTGATGAAAAATAATTGTTCCTGTTGCTACGCGCTTATGTAACAAACGGGAAACATGGTCTTCATGGGCTTTATTTAAAACATTTACTCGAACAACCTCAGTCTCTGATAAGGCCATAACAATTGACACCATTTCTTTTTCAACAGAGGCAAGCATATCTGGCCATGTATCTACGTTATGTGGCCATGTTAACCAAGTTGCGGCATGCCTCTCCCATTCTGCAGGCATCCGATAACCAAGATTAATAGGATAGGGTTTCAAATTACTTCTCAAATACAATTCACGCTATAAATTCCATAATATCGCTGAGTTCTGTCTATCATCTAGCTATAAAAGGCAGAATTCATCCTAACGGAGTATTATTCAATAATGATGTTGTTACGCTTACTTTTACTTATGGTCTTTAGTTCCACTTCTGCATTCTCACAGATGCCATCTAAAGGAATGCTTCTAGTAGCAACTGACGAAATGCGCGATCCTCGATTTTCAGAAACCATAATACTTCTACTACACCATGAATCTGAAGGTGTACTCGGAGTAGCGATCAATCGTCCTACATGGGTAATTCCATCGACTGTTTTCCCAGATATGAGGTTTATGGAAAACTATAGTGAAAATATCTTTGTTGGCGGACCAATGGCACGTACTAATGTACTAGCACTAATTGATGATTCTGAAATTGAGCTGCCTGAGGCAGAGCCGCTGTTCGATAGCGTCTACTTAAGCACTAACCCTGAGTTTCTTCAAGAAATCATTGAAATAGCGAACCCTGATGTCAACCTACGGCTGTATGCGGGTCATGCAAGCTGGGAGGTAACACAACTAGAGCGAGAAATTGCTGCGGGTCAATGGAAAATTATCCCAGCAACAGCTGATCTTGTTTTTTCACAGAATCCACTAAGACTGTGGGATCAGTTACAACTTATAAAAACAAATGATTCACTCATCACGGCTAGTTTACCTACAGATGAAACAGTATTCGCTTTATTGCATGCTCCCTAGTTCCAGTTAATTGGGATGCCGTATGCCTATTATCAAAAGCTTAACGCCAAACAGAAGGTGATATACCGCCGTAGCGATTCCATCACAACAATACCGCTCACAAACAGCAAAAGTCTTCTAACCACCCTCGAACAACTCAAAATGGCCCTCATAGCTGAAGAGCGACGTGAAACAGAATCTATTCTAAAAATACTAGCAAAAGGTATCCTGACTAATTTGAAGGTAGCGCCTATAAACATTAAATTACTTGCTGCTCGCCCAAGCCATGACTGGGGAGAACTACATGGTCTCTATGAAGTTTCTGAAGGAAAATGCAGAGCTCAAATCACGCTCTGGATGCGAACCGCACAACAAAAAAAAGTCGTTGCCTTTCGAACATTTCTGCGAACTTTTCTACATGAACTGTGCCATCATCTAGATTATGAACTATTAGAATTAGACGATTCTTTTCACACGCAAGGCTTTTTTAAAAGAGAATCTAGCCTCTTCAAACAACTTGTACCCCAAAAAACCAAGTAGATTTAACTTGCATCGATAGAAGCGTGTTTTCCAATGCATATTATTATTTTGTTATTAGGTCTATTAGCTCTAACAATCGGCCCAGGATTATGGGTAAAAGCTGTTATTGCTCGCTATAGTCACCCTGCAAATCGCTATGCTCATAGTGGTGGTGAGTTTGCTCGTCAATTACTAAATGCTCTTGACCTAAGACATATAAAAACAGAACTAACTGATCTAGGAGATCACTACGATCCTTTGGATAAAGTAGTCCGGTTATCTGAAAAAAACTTTAATGGCCATTCACTAGCGGCAATTACAATAGCGGCACATGAAGTTGGCCATGCAATACAAGATGCCACAGGGTTTAAGCCTCTGAAATGGAGAACTAGATTAGTACAATGGGTTAGGCCAATAGAAAAAATAGGCGCTGGAATCTTGATGGTAGCACCATTCACCGCTGTACTAACGCGAGTGCCTGCTATTGGATTAATAATGCTACTTGGAGGATTTCTTACTCTAGGATCAGGAATAGCTGTTCATTGTCTTACTCTACCTACTGAATTCGATGCAAGTTTTAGGCGCGCGTTGCCATTACTTTCATCTAAAAAACTGCTACATCAAGGCGATGAGGCTGGTGCACGTACCCTGTTAACTGCAGCAGCGCTAACCTACGTTGCAGGGTCATTATCAAGCTTACTTAACGTTGCTCGATGGTGGGCAATTCTAAGGCGCTAAACTAGATAATGTTATTGTTCTAAGACAAGCCATGTACTGATGTGGTCTTGCCTATTTTTTTATAAATGAATTGGCGTAAAAAGAATTACATCATTATTGGTATATATGAGACCTATAAATGACCAGAAAACGTAAAAATAAGCTAAAAAATTCGAGCTCACCAAAAGACTTAGCTTTTTCACCTAAAAGCCAACAGGATACGCTGACACTGTTAGCTGTTATAGCCTGTTTTGTTTTGTCAGGATTTGCAGCTCTTCTTTACCAAACGGCTTGGTTACGGCAATTTTCACTGACGTTTGGTACTAGTGATATTGCTATAGCAACGGTACTAGCAGCTTACATGGGAGGTCTAGCTCTTGGAGCGATGATCGCAGGACGATATGCATCACGCGTAAAAAACCCAGTATTAGTCTATGGGCTCCTAGAAATGGGTATTGCTCTTTCTGCGCTAGCCGTACCACTTCTTCTATTAGTGGCAAGAAACCTCTATGTTTATGTGCTTGGAGACCAACCTTCACCCCCAGATGGAAACACAATTGGACAGCCAATTTTCTATCTCTTGACTGGTTTTGTGGTACTTGCGCTGCCAACAGGCTTCATGGGAGCTACGCTGCCATTACTAACACGCCATGCGGTACAGAATGACAAGGAATTAGGACCAAGAATTGCTTTGCTCTATGCAACCAATACAGGTGGAGCTGTTATTGGAACACTTGTAGCAGCATTTATTCTTTTACCAAGACTAGGTCTCAATGGAACTGTGTGGGTTGGTGTAGCTGTAAATGCTGCTGTCTTTGTGATCGCCACACTATTAGCAACCCGTTCACCTGCGTGTATCAATACATTATCAGAAAAAAATTCAAGTCCCACAGTCGGTTTCATTGAAAAATGCGTTATTCCATTTTTTGATTCTAGCCTGACTCAAAAACACAAACTAAAAAAACTATTCCAGTCTAATGAAGGCTGGATTCTCCCATTGATACTCATTTCTGGGGCTATCTCTTTTATCTATGAAGTTTTGTGGACGCGTATGCTTTCTCATGTGATGGGTGGAAGCATCTATGCATTTGCCACAATGCTCGCAGCTTTTTTAACTGGTATTGCAATAGGCGGGGGTTTAGCCGGGAAAATAGCTGGCACTAGGGAACGCGCAATAATAGCCTTTGCGTTTGCTCAAGTTTTAATAGCAGTATTTTCTATAGTGGTGTATAGGTGGATGGTCCCACTTATACCATCAAGCTTAAACACCTATCAGATAGCAATATATGCTGCCCTAGTCATGCTACCCGCCACATTTTTTGTCGGCGCTACCTTACCTCTAGCTATTCGTGTTTTAGCTAAAGACGAAAAACAGGCAATGACTAGCACTGCATACGTTTATTCATGGAATACAGTGGGCGCAATAATAGGTTCGATCCTTGCTGGCTTTTATTTGATTCCAGCACTTGGATTCGAAGGAACTATCCGCATTGCCATTGCTCTTAACATTGGGCTTGCACTATGGACTCTTGCCACAATAACAACACCTAAACCAGTTTATCTAGGACTCACAGCCATTCTTTTATTGGCAGTCATACTAGTTTATAAGCCATCAAGACCTATCGCAGTAATATCGAGTACCGGTTTTATCCCTAATTATCTTAGTAACCCCCGTGAAATTTACTATGGTGTGGGGAGATCATCGACCGTTTTAATGGTTGAAGAGGATGGCTATTATTACTTACGCACAAATGGCTTACCCGAAGCATCCATTGCATCAAAAGGGTCCCCCCCAATTAGAGACCCGGAGAAATGGCTTACAGCACTTGCTGTTGCTGCAAGGCCCAGCACGGAGAATATGCTTGTTATCGGCTTTGGTGGTGGTGTTGCGCTAGAAGGTGTTCCTACTTCGGTTAGTCAAGTCGACATCATTGAAATCGAACCAGAAGTCATTGAAGCAAATAGCTATTTACAAGGTCTACGAAATATCGATCCCCTTGAGGACTCACGATTTAATATTGTCATAAATGATGCTCGTAACGCTCTTCGTCTTACTAGTAAAACTTATGACACCATCATTTCTCAGCCCTCTCATCCCTGGACAGCAGGGGCATCTCACCTATTCACAAAAGAGTTCATTGCTGAAGCAAAATCCCATCTCAATGATGATGGAGTGTTTGTACAATGGATAAATTCAGAATTCATTGAAGAACAATTATTGCGAACTCTAGCCGCAACTTTGGTAGATGAATTCGCCAATGTCCGACTTTATCATCCTGCAGCACAAGTACTGATGTTTTTGGCTTCAGATGAATCACTTGACCTCGAAGATCAACTCATTGATAGTGGGCAACCCTTTAACTCAGACATCATGCACTACAGTCGAATAGGCATGAACAGTGTTGAAGACCTATTTGCAGCTCTAGCAATGGATGAGGATGGCACTCGCTCCTTTGCATATGAGTCCCCATTAAGCACAGATAACAATAATCTAATGGCGACCCATAGCAATAGTAAAGCTGATGGATTACTTCTACCTGCATTACTTGAATTATTGGAGCCCTATGATCCGCTTCTTCAAGACAATAGCTGGATACACACAAATTTTGGCGATGCAATAAACTATGGGTATCTAGCTCGTCGAATAATTCAGCTTGGACAATACAAAAGACTCGAACAACTTGCAGAAAAAATGACTAATGAGTCTGATCAATTCGAATTATATGGAATTCTTTATGAATCTAAATTTGAAATAGACAATGCAAGGCAGGCATTTTTAGAAGCGATAAATGTAAACCCTAGAAATATGCAGGCTCGCTATAACCTCATTAAAGACTGGCTTGGCCTGGTAGGCACTGAAGATGCTCCAGAGAATATTCAAGCCATTTCGGCAGAAATAACGGGGCCTGCTAGGGTTGTAATAGACGGTTGGCTTTATGGTCAGAATCAAGACTGGGAGTCTTTAGCTGAACTTGACTATGAACTTGGACTCAGCAGGATCACCGATGCTTGGTATCCAGCAGCGGCACAACTTAGGGCAGGATGGCGCACTAGTATTTCAACGGATCAGGAGAGATATGCTTTTGATGCTCTGCGACTGGTAGATAGGGCCCTCATACTCGAACCTAATCAGAGCCTTCACTGGCTTCGTATGGTTAGTGCTTCAAGACTTGGGTATGACGATCAAGTGCTGGAATCATCAAGATATGTTGCAGCATCTCTTGAAAATGGTCTCGCAGTCTCTGCTGAAGAAGGGTACGCTGTCACTGTACAGGATCTAACCATTATCAGGCAAAATCTTGTCATGATCCTGAATCAGTTACGGAGCGGGCTAGAAGTTCTAGATCAAGAACGTATAAGCCTATTAATCAATGATGTTAATAAAACAATAGAGACTATAGATGGATACCCCCTCGAAAATTGATGAATTAGGCTTGCCCACAGATTTCTCCCTAGAATCACTCTTATCCATAAAAGCTCATGTACCAGAAGACGCAATGACTGCTGGTCTTTTGGGAACTGAGCGAACTGGTCATGGAATTCGCCTTCGCGAGGATGGGTTAATTGTTACCGTTGGCTATTTGATTAATGAGGCTCGTGACATATGGCTTTCTTCTCAGGATGGTCGCGCTGTACCAGGCTATGTTGTAGGAAATGATTTCCGCAGTGGTCTTGCGCTTATAAAGCCCATGATGCCTCTACCCGGGCCTGTAATGCATTTGGGCGACTCAAGTTGTCTAGGAATCGGTGATACTGCCTTTATTGTGGGTAGCGATGAAATAGATTCACAAATTACTAAAGGCCATGTAGTAGCAAAAGAAGAATTCGCTGGTCGTTGGGAATATGTCCTAGATGAAGCTATTTTTACTACTCCTCCTTGTGAAAATTGGTCTGGAACAGCCTTAGTAGATTCAAGTGGAAAACTCTGTGGCGTTGGCTCTTTGGTTATCCAAGGCTTTGAAGTAGGTGAATCACGGAAAACTGTAAATATGTTTGTTCCGATCGATTTGCTGACACCCATAATTGATGAGCTATGTGAAAAGGGGCGTAGATCAGCCCCACCTCGCCCATGGTTAGGAATGTTACTAAACGATGAAAATGATGAGCTTACAGTTGTAGGGGTTTACCGTGACTGTCCTGCAGATAAAGCAGGGCTTCAACCAGGCGACATAGTAGTCAGGGTAGATGATCAACCCGTTCATAACCTCGCCCATATGTTTCGTACGGTTTGGAGCCTTGGCAATGCAGGGGTAGATATTCCACTACTAGTATTAAGAAAATCCAGTCTTCAGGAAACAACGATTAAATCTGCAGAACGTGGGGAATTCTTAAGAAAAGGTACCTTACAGTAGTTAATCAACCTTAAAGTTCTGGTTCTTCCCCTTCTGGTAGAGGCACTCTAAAAGCATTAATGGTCAATGAGATTAGAGAGTAGTAACCCAATATTCCAACTAAATCAATCGTGGACTCTTGACCAAGTTCTTCAATAGTAAGTTTATATAGCTCATCGTCAACTTCTCTCTGCTCCAGCAATGTGCGGCTAAACTCATAGACAATAGCCTGATCTTGTTCTTCCAATAAGGGTTTATCACCAGACCTAATAGCCTCAACCGCTTCAAAATCAACTCCCGCCTCTAAAGCAATTTTTTTATGAACACACCATTCAAATTCTGATCCCCAAAACCTTGCAACTACAAGAATTGCTAACTCGGAAAGTCTAGGTGGCAATTTTGTATCATAACGCGCGTATTCTCCAAGACGCTGTGCTCGGTCTGCTAGTTCTGGGCGCCACAACCAGACGCCCAAGGGACCGACCACTTCACCCCTAGGACCTGAGGTAATAGCTTCATGAACACGCTTCTGTGATTCATCTAGCGCTGCAGCTGAAGGCGGGTTAATTCGTGGTTCTATTGTTTTTTTCATAATGATATTGAATACCAACTAAATGGCTAATTATCCATATAAGTGAATCGCTTCATTTGCCAGTTAAAGCATGAAGACTAGGGGTTTTATGAACCCAATTCAGGCAAAAATTGTGTAACCTAAACCACAGGCTATAGCCTTAATGTAAAAAATTAAAGCTATAGTTCTATGGAAAACCTTACTATCGACTTAGGCTTTGATAAAGAAGACGATTATAATTTTCTGGGTTCATAAAACCGCCACCATGAGATTCATCAAACTCCGCCGTTGGACGGGCAGCAAAAGCCTCGTCTTCCGATAAACCTTCATCAATAAGGCTCTGCATACTTTCCCGAGTAACCCGTAACATTTTAAGCCACTCTTGCAAATCATCTGCGGTAGCTAAAGGCCCATGACCAGGAATAATCTGAGAGTCGGGGGTTGCCATCGACAGAACTCTATATCCCGCAGCGATAATTCCATCAATATCACCATTACTATCTACGTCAATAAATGGATAAAAAGTATTAAAGAAAACATCTCCCATGTGGAAAACATCAGCATTCTCAAAATGAAGAATAA
>JAQWRR010000028.1 GCA_029243585.1 Gammaproteobacteria bacterium | reverse complement strand
CACCGTAAACTGAGTTTCTGAATCTACCCCAAGCTCCTTTAAGGATATTGTTTCCAGGGGCTTTTTTTTCGCCTTCATGATTTCTGGAAGCTTCACATAACGAGGTTCATTAAGACGTAAATCGCTGGTTATTACAGCTGGTAACTCAACCTTTATCACTTCTAGGCCAGCATCCACCTCTCTCACTGCTATTGCTTTCCCATCAGCTAACGTAAGCTCAGAGACAAAGGTTGCCTGAGGTCGATCCCAGAGAGCTGCCAGCATTTGCCCGGTTTGATTATTATCATTATCAATTGCCTGTTTTCCCATCATGATTAGCTCTGGATTCTCACGTTCAATTAGTGCTTTGAGAGCTCTGGCAACGGGGAGGGGTTCTAGTTCTGTTTTAGTTTCCACCAAAATTGCCCGGTCAGCTCCCATAGCTAGCCCCGTACGAAGTTGCTGCTGATTTTCTTGTCCGCCAATAGCAACAACAATGATTTCGTCAGCTTCATTACGTTCTCTGATTCTCAAGGCTTCTTCTAGCGCAATTTCATCGAACGGGTTTATGCTCATTTTTACGCCATCGCGAACTACCTCAGAGCCATCCGGTTTTATGCGAACACGCACGTTGTAGTCAATCACACGTTTTAGAGATACAAGTATTTTCACAGTATTAGTTATTGGCTGGGATGTTTGATAGTGCCAGCTATTGTTCACATTTTTAAGAATTCTGGAAGAGGTTGAGGTAAAACATAGTGATAAAGATTTATTTTGAATTATTTTTTTCTGGACTGGAACCTTAGCATTCGCTCTAATATCAATGAATTAGCCTGGATAAGTAAGGTAGGTTTAAATGGAAGAAGAATCTCTCGAGTATGATGTCGTTATCGTTGGTGGAGGGCCGGCCGGGCTTGCAACCGCAATCCGACTGAGACAACTTGCAGCCAACTCAGGCACTGAACTCAGTATTTGTTTGCTCGAGAAAGGATCAGAGATTGGAGCACATACCTTATCTGGTGCAATTTTTGAAGCTCGAGCTTTAGACGAGCTTCTTCCTGACTGGCGCAGCATGGGTGCACCTTTGGATATCCCCGTTAGCAAAGATGATTTTTATTTCTTTACTGGACCAAAAGGCTCAATCCGCATTCCACATGTTTTTGTGCCAGCCTCTATGCATAACCAGGGAAATTATGTTGCTAGTTTGGGTGATTTGTGCCGTTGGCTTGGGCAGCAGGCAGAAATCCTTGGCGTAGATATTTTTCCAGGATTTGCAGCTACCGATATTTTACTCGACGATAATGAAATTGTGCGGGGAGTTAGAACTGGTGAAATGGGACGTGACGCTAGAGGAGACCTGAAGGATTCCCATGCACCAGGTATTAACTTATTCGCTAAACAAACAGTTTTTGCAGAGGGATCTAGAGGGCATTTAGGCAGACAGCTTATAGAGCATTTCGGGTTAGATGCTAATGCTGATTCGCAACATTACGCGCTTGGACTTAAGGAGGTTTGGGAGGTGCTGCCCGATAAGCATCATGTCGGCCATGTCATCCATGGGGCTGGTTGGCCTTTGAAGGGTAGAACATCCGGTGGGTCTTTTTTATACCATGCTGGAGAGTCTCAGGTTGTTGTCGGGCTTATTGTTGACTTGAACTATACCAATCCTTATGTAAGTCCATTTGAGGAGTTTCAGCGTTTTAAGCACCATCCGCTTATTAAATCTACGCTCGATGGGGGAAAACGGCTTTCTTATGGCGCTCGTTCCATAACCAAAGGCGGAATGAATTCTTTGCCTAAACAGACAGTGCCTGGCGGATTAATCGTGGGTTGCAATGGAGGTACGCTTAACTTCGCTAAGATTAAAGGAACTCATACTGCCATGAGATCAGGAATGATTGCTGCTGAGACTATTTTTGAGGCTTTTGAATCGAATATTATTAAGGGAGAAGAACTTAAAAAGTTTTCAGATAGATTTAAAAACTCATGGCTTTATAGAGAGTTATATCAATCGAGAAATTTTGGATCAGCTTTACATAAGTTTGGGTTATTTGGGGGGGCGCTCTTTAATTTTTTTGAACAGTCTATATTGAGAGGGAGAACCCTAATAACGTTACACGACAGACAGCAAGATCATGACATGCTGCAACCAGCATCACAGTTTTCCCCGATCGACTACCCTGCTCCAGACGGCATTTTAAGTTTTGATAGGCTATCTTCTGTTTTTATTTCAAATACTAATCATGCGGAAGATCAACCCTGCCATTTGACCTTAAAGGATGTATCACTGCCTATAGTAAAGAACCATGATATTTATGCTGGACCAGAGTCGCGTTATTGTCCTGCAGCCGTATATGAGTTTATTACAGAGGGTGAAACTGTTCGGCTTCAGATTAATTCACAAAATTGTATCCACTGTAAGACCTGCGATATTAAGGACCCTAGTCAGAATATTGTTTGGGTTCCGCCGGAAGGTGGTGGTGGCCCCAACTATCAGGGCATGTGAGAGATTGGAGAGAGTTTTCTTCTAGCCTTAATTGTTACTTTCAGTAAGTTGCGTTCCTACTTCCAGAGCATGACGTTTAAGAAATACACTTGCCGGTTCTTTCCCGTTGTCGCCACGAACTCTACCTATTCGTAACGATCCACCATTAAGCGCTAAAACCATTGCATCATCATCTATGCCAGTAATCGTTCCAGGTGGTTGGTTGCATGGGCCTAGTAATGACACGTCATAGAGTTTTAGAAGCATATCTGAGTATCGCAAGTGGGCGCCCGGTTGTGGATCACAGCCTCGGATTAGTTGATCAACCTTGTCAGCAGGTTCTTTTAGGTCAATTGTCGCAGCAGATTCACTAATTAGTTCATCAAATGTTGCTTCTGTTTCGTTTTGTTCCATGAAGCTTGCTGTACCAGTATCAATAGCAGTGACTGATTCAAGGATTGCATCTGCTCCTAGTGGTGCTAGCTTTTTGAAAAAAAGTGATCCAGCCGTATCATTAGGCGCGATCTTAATGCCGCTCTTTTGCAGCACAATAGGACCTGTATCAATGCCTGTATCAGGTATAAATATGCTGACTCCTGTGTCAACCACCCCATTTATGATTTGCCACTGTAAGGCGTGTCCGCCACGATATTTTGGTAAGAGTGATGGGTGGTAACAGATGCTTTTATGCTTTGGAGCATTTGTAATCGATGGCGGCAAGAATGATGTGAAGGATGCAAGAATATTTAAGTCAACTTTATGGGTTTCATAGTCATTGAGTGCATCAGGAATAGGAGAACCATCTTTACGTTGGAAAAAATTGCGTTGCACCACATTGATCCTGAGGTTTCGAGCGTGGACCGCAAGCGCATCAGGCCTTGATCCATCCTCAGGCGTATAAACCACCCTGACATCATGACCTTCTTCTTGTAAACGATCGAGGCAAACAATTGCAAGCGGTGCTTGTCCAAATAATGCCAATCTCAACGACATTTAATCACCCATACATAGTCTAATGATCAATAATTTTAGCTGATCCTTCTATAAAGGAGCTAGCCAGGAAGATTGAAGACTTCCTTTAGGTTAAGTATGGCCTAAGTCACATTAGTTTTAGCTATTACCAACCAGCAAGCACAGGTTTGCCAATCAGATAATCTGGGTTTGCACCAGTTTTTGGTACAAATTTTTGTACTCCACCTTTATTATCAACTTGAGCAAGATACACATTCCCTTCCTCATCAACACTCATTCCATGAACTCCCGCTATACCACCAGGAAAGTCCCCAAAAGTACCCCAAGAGTAGAGAAAGTTTCCTTCTAAATCGTACTTTAGAATTTTATGTGAAGCTCGGTCGGCGGCCCATAGATGCCCATCTTCCGTGATGATAAATAGATGTACATTTCCGCGCTCTCCAACACTCCATTCATATAGGTATTCACCGTTCTCATCGAATACTTGTATCCGACGATTACCGCGATCATTTACGAAAACTCGGTTAGTTGCTGGGTCTACAGCAACACCATGTACATTATTCCAATAGCCAGGGCGAGTCTCATTTTCGTTGGTACCTTCTTCTCCCCATGAAGTTAGATAGTTGCCATCCGAATCGAATTTAACAACACGAGTTCCGTTATAGCCATCGGCAACAATAAAACTACTATCAGGAAACCAAGCCATAAATGCAGGTCTATTGAAATGAGTTTCATCTTCCCCAAGTTCGCCATATGTTCCAATTGTTTGGACTAGCGTAGAACCATCATTAGTAAACTTATGGATTACATGCTTATGGTCATCAATTATCCAGACATGTTTTTCTGGATCATAGGGGTTGATTGCAACATAGTGAGGTCGTTGGAGCATCGAGTCCCACTGACTCCAAGATTCAATAACGTTACCTTCACCATCAAATACTAGAATGCAGTGTTCCCACTTCGCATCAATACCAAGCCTTCCTCCGGCTTCTATCCAACCTGTGACACCTGTTTCAGCTAATCCACCTGTGCCACCACTTCCGGGCAAACTAGCCCGAGTAGCATTTCGCCATATTCCGCTATAAGGGAAAGTGATACTAGGAGCAATTTCAGGTAGTCGTTGAGGACGTGGTGCATTGATCTTTGGCAAAAGCCCCCGTTGTAAATAGAAAATTCTATCTGAGTGTTCAGCGAAAACGCTTTGACCTGCACCAAACGTCCATTCAGCAGCTCCTGGCAAAGTTGATATGTCCTTAGGCCAGTCTTCATCAACCTCATAAGCCCCAAACATGTCTTGCCCGCCTTTAGTTCCCTGGACAGCCGCATAGCTTGTTGAGGCTTGTCCGTAGGCCAAGCTGCTGGCGAATGCAGTTATTGCTGCAATAAGGGTTAGATTAGTGCTAAGTTTGAGTACATATTGAAACATGTCTCTCTCCGTTTGTTTCTATTTATTAGTAGCGCATGGGCAGTAGACGTTTTTAGTATTAGAGGTCTTCTATCCGTAGCCTTATTCTGCTCTAAACCAAGCTCTACAGTAAAGTCTTTAGGTATTGTTATTAGGTAACTTTATGGGGTTTTTTATACATGAAGAATCAGCTATTAGCTGCTATCGCCCACCCATGATAGACAGCCGCATTCATAGGTACATTGTGCACTCTAATAATATCGACACCTTGGGTGCAGAGATTCATCGAAAGGCCGGAGGTAGCGAGGTCCTTTATGGGAGTATCATTTTCAATAGTAGGCGTAAGGAATGATTTGCGTGAGTGTCCAACAACTACCCTTAAGCCATAGGATCTAAACTCACCGGCTCTAGCTAGTAGTTTTCTAGATTGATTTGTGGTCTTACCAAAACCTATTCCTGGGTCGAACAGCACACGGTTGAGATCAATACCACATTTATCCCAGAGCTCAATGCTTTCATCAAGCCAACTTTCAACAAAGCCATAGGGATCTGAGTCTTGGGGTATTGTGATTGCTGGATCAGCAGGTAGTGACATTTGATGCATAGCAATAAAATCAGCAGTACTTTCCGCAGCTAAATCGATCATTTCTGGTGATCTGAGTCCGCTGACATCATTAACTATATCAACTCCAAGACCCAGTGCTCTTTTAGCTGTAGTGACATGGTAGGTGTCAATACTTATCAATGGCCCAAAAGTTAATTGGTCTCGGATTTCTATAAGCCGCTCTAGTACTGGAGCAACCCGTTTCCATTCTGTTTCGGTTGTTATGCGACTACCTTGAGGGCGTGTAGATTCTCCACCTACGTCAATAACATGTACCCCCGCTTCGATCATTTTTTGGATATGAGGTTCTATAGATTTCAACTCTAGAAAACTACCTCCATCGGAGAATGAGTCAGGTGTCACATTCAGGACTCCCATCCATAATGGAATGTGATCTGACAGTTTTATTGAGCAGTCTAGGAGACTTTCTTTATTCGAACCTGGAAGAACTAGACGGGGTTTAAGCGCAACCATGGGGGTAAGCACAAAATTACGCTTTTTGATGTCCCTATGCGGTATTGTGAGCCTTTCTGTCTCTAATATTGAGCTTCCCCATAGAAGAATGTCTATATCGACAGGGCGGGGAGCCCAGCGAGGACCAGATGTTCGCCCTAATGCATGCTCTATCTCATCTATCCAGTTTTTGATTGTTTCTGGTGAGGCTTGTGTTTCACATTCAGCGGCGAGATTTAGGAACGGGGCATCCCATTCGGCTGGGGAATTCTCAGGTAGTAGAGCGGGGGACTCTATAACTGGTGAAATACGTTTTACTGTTAGTTCAAATTCTTGAAGTCGATCAAGGGCTATAGAAAGGTTTGTGCGCCGATCACCAAGATTAGAGCCAAGTCCAAGATATAACTCCATGGGTTACTATCGGAAGCCAAAGTCTGCCGTAAATCCAGCATAGATATTCCGGGTTGGTGCCGTTTCAAAGTAACGTGAGCCGTATGCATTAAGTCGTATATTTGAGTAATAATTCTCATCAAACAGATTGTTAATGCCTAGAAAAGGTGAAATGGTTATTGATCCAACCTCCTTCTCAAACCCGAGTCGAAGGTTAGCAATGGTATGTGCATCCACTTTAACGGTATTCGAATTATTGGCAAACTGTTCTCCAACATGCATGAAGTCGAATGCGCTAAACCAGCCATTTGGGTGGGTATAAGTAATTTCACCAAATAAAAGATGCTCGACAGTTCCGGGCGTATTGTTTCCTGAGTAATCTTTATCAATTGTTTGAACACCGTTGCTATCAATAGCGATTGTTTGAAAACTTTCAAACTCAAAGTCGCCATGACTATAGGATAGGGATGTTCGAATCCGATCGCTTATATCTGATATCCAGCTGAGTTCTATGCCTGAGCGACCGGATGAGCCTGCATTCTGATAATAGGTTCTACCATCATCATCAAATGGAACTATCTCTTTTTCAATGTCGATGTTGAATAAGGCAACTTCAAAGTATTGGCGTTCACCAATTGTTCCACGTAAGCCTATTTCATGATTAGTGGCATTTTGTGGATCCAGTGACGGATTGAATCCACCACCACCACTAGGATTTGCAAAATCACTGGTGCTTGGTGTTTCAAACGAGGTTGCAATTGACCCAAATAAATTAATGGTTGGCGACAAATCATAGATGGCCCCTAGCATCGGGCTTGCATCATTTAGTTTTCGGTTTCCCGAATCATTTCCATCGCTTAGAAAACTATCTGTGACTGAATACTCAACCTCATCATAACGAAGACCAAAACTAAGTTGTAATTTTTCATTTAAGGTGAGTTCGTTCTGAAGAAATATCCCACGAGCAGAGAAATCTTCGTTTTGATTAAATTGTAGTGCCCCCAGGGTGCCTTTGTTATTCAAGAAGCGTTTTCTTTCGTCATTCTGATCGTCTATATCAAAACCTACAATTAAACGATTCGGCATGCCAGCCATAGTATTTGAGTGCGTATATGTGACCCCACCACCAGCAAAGAATCGTTTTAATTCCACAGCGTCTGCTTTTGGAAATTGCGGTAGCTTATTGCTGAAATCACGCCAAACAAAATAGTTTCTTGCAGCTAGTTCACCGTTTTCACCTATAGGAGTAGAAAAAACAAAACCTATGCGTTCTTGGTTTAAAGCTTCTCCAGTGTCATAAATGACATTTCTGCCGCGAGCAGCACGTGGATTTGCAGCAGCATCAGCCTCTTTGACACCACCAGGGTCATTAGATATTGGCTGGTCTGTCGCATTAAATACAACACGGAAGTCTCGATCTTCGCCTAAGTCAAAGTTAAAACGACCGGTAAATTGTGAGCTTTCTGCTTGGCTGTGTTCGCGGTAACCTCCAACTTCCATATCAGAAAAGCTTACGAAATAATTTAATAAGTCAGTTTGACCGCCTGCTTTTAGTTGTACCTTTTGGAAGTCATAGTCGCCTGCACTAATCCGTGTGCTGATGTACGGTATTTCAGGCCCTTCTTCAGAAGTAATATTTATCACTCCTCCAGAAGCATTTCCATAGAGGGATGAACTAGGTCCTCGAATAACTTCAATGTTGCGGGTAGCGCCCAAATCAATACTGTCGACTTGACCAGTTCCATCGGGCAGTGTTTCTGGAATACCATCTACTAGGATTTTGATGCCTCGGATACCAAAGGCAGCCCGGGCGCCAAACCCACGAATTGAAATTCTTAAATCCTGGGCGTAGTTGTAGCGATTTTGCATGAATACGCCAGGAACTCGATTGAGTGCTTCATCGAGGGCCAGTTGTTGCCGACCAAGCTGGATGTCATTTTGGTTCACGACAGTGATGGCAGTTGGGACTTGTGCGAGTGGTCTACTCATGCGGGTTGCTTCAACCACAACGGTTTCCATTTCAGATGTTGGTGGTTGTTGTTGATTTTGAGCATTCACCATAAATGGCAAAACTGATCCAGTAACGATTAAAGGAAGACTAATGCCTATGCAGTAAAGTAGTTCTCTCAATCTATTAGCCTCACAAAATGGGCGCCTATAATGACAAATACCTAGCCTATGCTGCAATCTTGTTATGTGGCAATAATGATTTTTTTGATATGTCATTTTAGTTTGAATAATTACTCTTAACTAAGATTTCTGATTCAATGGAATGAAACGAGAGTTCTATTGTCTTCTAGGGAATATTATTGGCTTTATTTGTTTTGTGCTTAGGGAATAAGGGCCTATGCTTCCTGGTCTAATGCCTTTTGAATCAGATAGAGAATATTCCCAGTGTGGGCGCGTGTTTCTATATTACCTCTACGCTTGTTATTTAGCATCCGTTCGATATTTCGTATCTGGTATAAAGCCATAGATTTAGAAGGATAGTCGTGCTCAGAGCTTTCAATAATATTGATGAGTTTTGAAATATATTCAGTTTGTAGGTTTTGTCTGAAAGTATTTACGTTCCCCCGCAAGTCCTCATCAAATATCCCATCTGTGAGATCACTCATCATGTCTGAGAGTTCATATTGATTACCATAGAGACGAGAATCAGTTATACGTGTCATGACTCTCGGATGAAGAAGATGCGCCAAAATATTACTTTGAAGGCTAAGTATCCATTGGTGGATTTTTGGATCTTCGGTTTGCCCAAAAAAGTTCCATAGTCTGCGCTGTTCTTGGAGATGAGCATATAGATCCTCAGAAGCTGAAAGAACGTTTGGTGCGAATAGGTGCTCGGTTAGAACGCTCATAGCATATTGTTGAGTTTCTATATCCACTGGTATAAATGGCGTTTGTGCATCATCTTGTCCAACCACCGAGCGATTAATATAGATGGCGCCTATTTGATGTGCTATGACCCCAATGGAGCGAGAGAACTGCGATAGCATGATTACATAAGCATCGCGGAGTTCTTGGTATGACTCGCCCTCATTTATATTTTTTTCCTTTGCTGTACTGAGAAGATTTCCAATTAAATCCAAACGCTCTTCAGCATAGCGTATAGGCTCATTGGTCATGTCATACCAATGTACCCTTGGATCCATCGCGACCCCAGGTGCCCTCATTACATGATCATCTGTCCCAAAAAGTAACTGAGGCTCTGTAGAGCGAGATGCAATAAGTGCTAAGCGTTCGTTTTCTAATTGTGGGTCTTCAAGTCCAGAAGAATAGCTGTAGTCAACAATCCAATCATCATAAGGTCCGGGCTTAGTACTAAAGTAAGCGATTTGTTCACGTCCCTCCGTCGCTATATGTATATCTGTGTAGTCCATGACGGATGCTTGGAGAGAACGCTCATTAACAATAGTTGAATCGTAGATTTCTTCAAATGAGAGCATGTTGGATGCAGCAAAGTTATGTGCAAAACCGAGTGTATGCCCAATTTCATGCATTGTTAGATCTACAAGAAATTCATGTACTAATTGTTCTTCCTGTGCTGAACCTAACTGCAACGAGTTGATAGCAAATCGACCAAATGCTTGGCTGATGTGCTTTTCATACCCAATACTGCAATAGCCAGCCTCAAGGGGTTCAAAAATATCCCCATTCTCTAGGTTTTCTAAGATACGTTGGTACTGAACCCGTCTGGTAACTCCTGCAAACTCAAGCATGATATCTGCGCCAATAATTTGTCCAGTTCTTGGATTCGTGAATGATGGGCCATAACCAGAGAATGGAGGCGTCGGGGAGGATGTCCATCTAACGACGTTATATCTTATATCGCCAGCGTCCCATTCGGCATCATCAGGTTGTACTTGGACAACAATGGCATTTTCGAATCCGATTTTCTCAAATGCTTGGTTCCAAGCAAGGATCCCCTCTTGAATAGAATCACGGAACTCAATGGGCGTTGTGTTTTCGATCCACCAGACTATAGGACTTATAGGTTCTGAGGTTGGTAGTGATGGATTTTTCTTAACTAAATGCCATCGTTCTACAAGGTCTCTAAAAGGCGTTACGCTATCGTCTGTCAGGTCAGTGAGTTGTTGCGCAAAGAATCCCATACGATGATCTGTTAAACGTGGTGCATAATTATTTTCTGGCATAGCAACAAAAGAATGTTGCATGTAAATGCTCACATAACGGCTATCCGTAATTTCATCGTTACCACGAACAATTGGAGCAGGATTCTGATAAACGTACTCTACATGCACGTCTGTGTTGAGTGGGTAGTTGCGGATATGGGTGATTTTGCTTTTTTCTTCGCTGAGATCGCCAAGCTGGAAATTGTCTTCTGACCCTTCATTAGGATTAGGACTAGGTTTGACTTGAAGAAGGGTTTCGGTTGCAAAGATTTCGTCAATATTAATTAGTACATTACCGGTTTCTTCGTCTTCTGCGACTATAGTTTCTGAGGCGAGCAATCCCGGACTAATATTTGCATGAGCTGCACGGCTTAATGGACTTTCTGGGTCAAAATAGAAGGATGTGTTTTGTGACCGAATTTCTATTTTGTCAAAATATCGCGTTAGGGAAAGTATTCGATTGTCACGATACCGACCTCTGAAATGTCCTCCCTCTACTACACCATCTGTGCTTACTGCCACATAGATATATTCTCTATTCAGTTGAGTGGGAGCAATTTCCATGTGAGTGGTACCAGTTTTTTTATCTCTATAAAGCGTGAATAATCCCGATATACGATCGCTATTTTCTGTAACCTCAGCGATGGTTTCTGGTATATCTGTGGATTCATCTGTCTCCTGAGAAGACACAGAAAATGCTGTAATTAATAGAAAAAACAGGACTAAATACGTTTGAATTTGAAGCTTCATCTAATATTTCCTCTAGTTCAGTTTTAAAGGATAGAGAATCCTGTCAGATTGAGCCAGCGTGAAACTTAGGGTATACAGTGCAAACTATTAAAGAACGGCAGGGATAGCCTCAAATAGGTACAACAATGGATTTTATTTCTCTCTCGGAATTATCGGCTCTCATTCAAGTATTTATCGTGGATCTTGTTCTCGCGGGCGATAATGCAATCGTCGTAGCCATGGCAGTGGCTGGCCTTCCGCGCGAACAGCGTGCGCGGATAATGATTCTGGGTATAGCTGCAGCAACCGTTTTACGCATCATTTTTGCGTTGCTTACGGTTTATTTGCTTCAAATAGTTGGGCTAATGCTGTTAGGTGGACTTCTCCTGCTGTGGGTGTGTTGGAAACTTTGGAGTGAGTTGAAAGAACAGGCACAGGCAGCACTAGTTACCAAATCCCCAGATGGGCCCGCTGATCCACAACTCTCGGAGGATTCGGTTCCGCCTACGAAAACAGTCCGGCAGGCGGTAATCCAAATTATCATAGCGGATGTCTCAATGTCGCTGGACAATGTTCTGGCTGTAGCCGGTGTAGCCAGAGACCATACTTGGGTACTTGTATTTGGCTTGGGTTTATCAATCGCATTCATGGGTTTAGCTGCCATGTATATCGCAAAACTGTTAGCTCGCCATCATTGGATTGGTTATGTTGGTTTGGCAGTTATTTTCTATGTTGCCTTAAGCATGATTTATGAAGGTGGTAAACAGGTATTAAACGTTATGACCTAGTCATATCAACGGGCATAACTAAGTTCTAGCTTAGCTAGACAAGCTTTTTCATGCGCAAAAGTCTCCTTTCAGAGGTATCATAGTAGATATCAACCTTCATGGTTAAACAAACAAAAAATCAAGGGGAATCTCCGTGAGAAATGCGATTTTTGCAGGACTGCTGATTACGCTTTTTACGTATGGTAATGCTCTGGCCCAGCAGGAAAGGGATTGGGATGCGGTTGAGCTGA
>JAQWRR010000023.1 GCA_029243585.1 Gammaproteobacteria bacterium | reverse complement strand
AATAAGATGCGTGTCTACGCTTGCACCCTGGTAGATGATGATAAATCCTATGACCTCGGTCACAACCTAAAAGAAAGCATGAAAAAACGTATTATGATGAGACATCACCGCTGTTATAGTTGTTTTGCTTTTGGATCGTCCTGCAGTGAAACTTAACTATCCTTGAATAACATAAGTAGCCGAAAAATTGGAAAATCAAATTGAAACACTTGCAGATATAAGCCTTCCCTGGATTGAGTGGATTGGGCCCTATATTTGGTTGCAAGCGGCAATAATCATTGCGCTTGGCTTAGTACTTGCTTTCATTGCTGAACGCTTAATTGTCGCTACGCTTGAAAAGATTGTAGCTAGAACCTCTAGCGCGGTTGATGATGAGGTCATTGCAGCCCTTAAAAGACCTCTGTTCCTCAGTATTTTTTTTATAAGCCTCGCTTTAGCCACCTATCGTCTGAATCTACCAACTCCTCTTACTAATATCACGCTAGCTAGTCTGAGTACGATCACGGTAATAGCATGGCTAGGTTTTTTTATTCGACTAACCCATGTGATTCTGGGAGCATTTAGCAAAGTACAAGGTCGGTATGAATTTGTCCAACCATCCACACTTCCTCTTTTTGATAATTCCGCAAAGCTACTTCTTTTTCTAAGCGCCCTTTATTTTATCTTCCTGGCCTGGGGTATAAATGTAAGTGCATTAATAGCATCAGCAGGAATAGTGGGTCTCGCGCTAAGCTTTGGCGCCCAAGACGCCCTATCAAATATTTTTGGAGGCATGTCTATACTCGCAGATCGTCCATTTAAAGTTGGTGACTTTATCAACCTTGATACTGGAGAAAGAGGTGAAGTCACTCATATTGGATTACGAAGTACGCGGCTACTAACCCGAGATGATGTAGAAATAAGCGTGCCTAACAGCGTTATGGGCAATGCTAAAATAATTAACGAAACTGGGGGCCCACATGAAAAATTCCGTATTAGAGTAGGTGTTGGTGTTGCCTATGGAAGCGATATAGATCAAGTCGAGCAAGCCCTTATCAACGTCGCATCTTCTCATCCCGAGATTTGCAGAACACCAAAGCCTTTAACAAGATTCCGAGCCTTCGGTAACTCTAGCTTAGACTTTGAACTTCTGGCCTGGGTCAACGAACCTATACTGAGAGGTCGCCTAGAGCATGAGCTTCATTGCGGAGTCTATAAAGCATTCAACGAGGCTGGGATTGTAATTCCATTCCCTCAGCAAGATATACACATAAAAAACCAAGGCTGATGAAATAATAAAGTTATTCCAGTCATCTAGCCAAGCACATAACCTTCTAACTCATGCTGTTATAGATATAGAATAAGCACAATGGAAATCTGCCACCCCCACAACCTAAATCAAAAACCGGACCAGGCAAAACCTTACGGTATTCGTGTAAGCCTTCCTAGAGGTGATACGTTCTGCAATCTGCTTGGAACAAACTGGGAGCGTTTCCACTGGTTTTCTAGACCAGAGGAGCGAGATCAAAGACTAAGCGATATGGCTAGCGAACATCTTTATTCCCGACAAGGCGACCGTCCTAGGTTAATTTTTGAGTCTGTGGACATACCCAAAGAGTCGGATTCTAACTAACGTGCTCGTATAATAGCGGTCCTTTGTGCTGCGTCCCATTAAGGACTCAGTAAATATGGTCCTTTGCTTGGAGAACTAAGAATGCTTGATCTTATGAAGATTGCCCGAACTGAAGCTGATGGTGGAAACCTGTTTGGACACCTTCAGGAACTGTTTGACCCATCTGATATTCAACCAACTGGTTATCCAGACGCGGTGATCTGGAAAGGCGGTCATCATTGTGGAACAGTAAAACCTGTAGCACATTCACTCACTGATGCCTACGCTTTGCTCGGGACTATTGCTGCCATAGATATTCTAGGACTTCCTTTTTATGCGGTTCCCATGTGGGCACAGTATCGCCATGACACAGAGCTTGCACCCTTAAGCTGGTTTGGAAACATGCCATGCACTTCGATTAAATGGTCAACTGCCGGTGATGCATATGTTAACGACTCTAGCGGTAAAAAAGTCGTTGTGATGGGAAAGTCCGGTAATGCACCGCTCAGAACACAGGCAGGGGTTTACTGCAACGTGCGTCCTTATGGACAAACAACCGTAGTTCGATGCATGCCTTGCCTTCCTTACTCTCAAAACAAGGCTGTGTTCGATGTCAATCCAGAAACAGGCATCATTCATAGCGAGATGAACACGCCAGGCATCCAGATGGCTTACGCTAATCGACGATTTCTCCAAATGGTGCATGAAACTGGCAGAATTGGTCGTGTAGCTTTTAAACCTACCCAGGCACAGGAAGATGGCATCAATGCCGGACTTTTATCATGGATGCTAGAAGGAACAAAGTTTGAGGTTGGGCGTAAGTATGCCGTTGATGGCTATGTTGAACATCGTGAGTTGGTTGATCGCATAATTAACTTACTCCCTGCTGACTTCAAAAATGGAATGAAGGACTGGGGCGGCCAAATTGAACAGCATATCTCTGATACCAACTATGGGATTCTAATATGGGATCTTATTGAAAACCAGGATGTCATTATTTTAGCCACAGATCTCGATGGTGACCGACTTACAGACCTCCTTGCCGACGTTTCAGACCCATTGCGTGCGTTTGGAGAGAAAGTTCTTTCCCATGCGGGCATCCATGTTGATAACCTCTGGAGCGAGATGGGCTACACAACAGGAAATGGCCGCGATATGACATCAGTTATGTACCGAATGGAGGGACCGCCTATACATGAGCAAACTCTTGGTTCTGCTGATGCAATGCTTTTAAGGCTCCTAGACGGAGATGAATCAATGGGCGGTACAAAACGTCCCTATGACCCAAGAATTCACTTTGTACTAATACGTGATGCTTATAAAGACGCTAACCCTGAAAATAATGAGCTTCATGCTTGGCTTGATAAGGCACTAGCAACTTTTGATGATGTATATGCCGGGGAACGCCCAGGGTTCTTACAGGGTTATGCAAAATTAAAAGAAGCTATTGTTCCTTGGGGAAGTTAATCGAAAAAGTAATGCATTAGCGCAAACACCTTCCAAGAAAAATACTGGCGGGTAAGATTCCTTCGGCTACTTCGGTCGAACCTGACCATCACCCCTAACTATATATTTATAGCTAGTTAGTTGCTCAGCTCCGACTGGTCCACGAGCATGAATTCGGCCAGTAGCAATACCGATCTCAGCGCCCATACCAAACTCCCCACCATCAGCATACTGGGTAGAGGCATTATGAAGAAGTATTGCACTATCAACCTCGCTTAAGAATCGATTGGCTGCATGGTCGTCCTGAGCAAGAATTGACTCAGTATGACCTGAGCCATACTTTCTAATATGATCCATTGCCTCATCCAAACCTTCAACGACACGAACAGCAATTATTTCATCAAGATATTCCATACCCCAATCTGATTCTTCAGCCTGTTTAACACGCGAATCTGTTTCCTTTACGAGATCATCTCCACGTACCTCACATCCTGCCTCCAATAAGTCATTAATTATAGGTGCGAGGTGTGTTGTGCTAATGGAACGATCAACGAGAAGGGTCTCCGTTGCCCCACAGATACCGGGACGTCGCATTTTTGCATTAACCACAACACTACGAGCTACTTCTAAATCAGCTGAAGCATGAACATAAGTGTGGCAAATCCCCTCTAAATGGCCCATCACTGGAACACGTGCATCTTTCTGTACCCTTGAAATAAGGCTTTTACCTCCCCGAGGCACTATGACATCAATAAACTCAGCCATATCTCGCAAAAGAATACCAACCGCCTCACGATCCTGGGTTGGCACAAGCTGAATAGCTGTCTCAGGCAATCCTGCTTCTAAAAGACCATGAACCAAGCAAGAATGAATAGCCGCATTTGACAATATTGCCTCTGAACCTCCTCTAAGAATCACGGCATTACCGCTCTTTAAGCAGAGCGAGCCAGCATCACCGGTCACGTTCGGTCTACTTTCATAAATAATACCTATTACTCCAAGAGGAACCCGAACCCGCTGGATTTTCAAACCATTTGGTCTATTCCATTCAGCTATGACACTCCCAACAGGATCAGAAAGATTAGCAATGTTTTCAACACCCTCTGCCATTGCAGCGACCCTACTATCATTAAGAGCTAAACGGTCTAACAGTGCGCTTGAGAGCTTACGCTCTTTCGCACGTTCCATATCTACGGCATTAGCCTTAAGAATCAAGTCAACAGAATCACGCATAGCACCGGCTGCAAACATCAACGCTTTAGTTTTAGTCTTAGAATTTACTCGCGTTAACTGTTCTGCTGCATCTCGAGCAGCAAAACCCAAGCGCTTCATCTGTTGATGAAGGTCTTGCGAGAGTTTTGTATCAACCGAACTCATCAGCTACTCCCATGCCCTATTAATGTCAGATCATTACGATGGATTAGCTCATCCCGACCTCGATAACCCAGAATATTTTCTATCGCCTCTGAACGCAGGCCCATAATCACTTGTGCTTCATCAGAAGTATATGCAATTAACCCTCGACCTAACTCGGAACCCGACTGGTCCGTAACACGAACCGCTTCACCTCGCCCAAATTCACCAGCAACACTTGTAACACCGGCTGGCAATAAACTCCGTCCTGCAGCCAGTGCAGCCTTGGCGCCGTCATCAACAGTAATAATGCCTCTGGGCTTGAGCGTTCCAGCAATCCATTGCTTTCGAGACGTTTGCGGATTGGAACTTGGCAAAAACCACGTGCCTCTAGCTCCATTCCGAAGCGCCTGTATCGGGCGTTCCACACGTCCAGATGTGATCAACATACGGCACCCTGCTCCCATAGCAATCCGAGCTGCATCGATTTTAGTACGCATGCCGCCAGACGCATGACTTGACCTTGGCCCCCCCGCCATTTCCCAATGTTCATCACTAAGCTCAGTTACTTCAGTAATATGGTTACTATTATTGTCAATGCTCGGATCAGCCGTATAAAGACCATCAATATCCGAGAGTAAAATCAAACAATCTGCACTTACCATCTGAGCAACTCGAGCTGCGAGGCGATCGTTATCCCCATAGCGAATCTCCTGAGTTGCAACAGTGTCGTTCTCATTCACCACTGGCACTGCATCATTCTGTAATAACGTAAGAAGGGTATTCGATGCATTCAGATATCTTCTCCGATTCTCGCTATCATCTAAAGTAAGAAGAATCTGGGCTGCAGAGATTCCATGGGCGCCAAGCACCTCCTGATACGCATGAGCCAGCTGAATCTGACCTACTGCAGCAGAGGCCTGACTGTCCTCTAATCGAACATGGCTTGGATCAATACCTAGTTGTCTGGCTCCTAAAGCTATCGCCCCAGAAGAAACAATAATTATTTCCTTGCCTGTCTCACGCATATCGACAATATCAGCACACAAAGACTCAAGCCATTGATGCCTTAAAACACCCAGCTCCTGGTCTACAAATAAAGCCGACCCAATCTTGAGCACGACCCGTCTTGCCTGCATAAGACGTTCAGAGTTAACCGTAGAGAAATTCACTGTTTATTCTCGGAAGATCACGTCTAGCCAGGTGTAAGTAATGGAGCACCACGAGCTACCGCCATAGCGCCACTACGAACAACTGTAAGTATTTCAACTCTTGCTGGAAGTTCTGAAACGAACTGGTCTATATCTCCACTACCGCCAAGCAACTCAACAGTAAAGTATCCTGCATGGTCATCCAATATGCGGCTTCCAGACTTGCTTACTAAATTCATAAGCTCATCTTTATCATCAGGGTCTATTTGAAGCTTAAATAGAACTAATTCGCGCTCAATATGATCTCCCTTAGTCATATTTATAATATTTACCACATCCACAAGTTTTGCTAACTGTTTAGTTATTTGATCTATAACCTCATCCGACCCTGTGGTAACCAAAGTCAACCGAGACACAGTCTCATCATGTGTTGGCGCAACACTCAGGCTCTCAATGTTGTAGCCACGCGATGAAAACAAATTAGCTACCCGCGCCAAAGCGCCGGCTTCATTCTGCAAAAGTATTGAAATAATATGTCGCACTGTGTCCGTCCATTTTCTATAGTACGGCCCGGGTATTATGTGGGAATGTTGGCGCAGAACCACAGCTATTGCAATGCAAAAACTTTTAATAAACACTCGGAGCGGTAACTGGAATATCTAAAACATGATTACTCAGCCCGAAAGCCAACTAAACCAGCCGCATCCACTATCCGGCACCAAGATGAATGGTGCAGAAATGGTCGTGCAGGTGCTTGCTGATCAAGGCGTAGACACAGTTTTTGGGTATAGCGGGGGCGCAATACTTCCAACTTTCGATGCCGTTTTCAGATATAACGAGGAAAATGCGCCTGAGGGTAAAGATGCAATATCCTTGATTGTTCCAGCTAACGAACAGGGCGCATGCTTTATGGCCTCCGGCTATGCGCGCGCAACAGGCAAAGTTGGCGCAGTCATAGTGACATCTGGTCCAGGAGCCACAAATTGTGTAACACCAGTTCGTGATTGCATGGCAGATTCCATTCCTATTGTTGTAGTTTGTGGTCAGGTTGCCACTTCCTCCATCGGTACTGATGCATTTCAGGAAGCTCCAGTCAGCGGCATTATGGGTTCCGTCGCAAAACATGTTTTCCTGGTAACAGACCCGACAAGACTAGAAATGACTATGCGTTCAGCCATAGAAATTGCCCAGTCTGGCCGCCCAGGGCCCGTGGTTATAGACATTCCAAAAGATGTTCAAAACTGGGAAGGCTCTTATCTCGGAGAGGGGCTCCTCTCAATTCCCGGGTATAACCATCGAATTCAAGCTACCCGTAATAACATAATGACCGAAGAACGGTGTAAGGAGTTTTTCGCTTTTCTGGCTAAAAGCGAACGTCCACTGGTCTACGCTGGAGGGGGAGTAATCAATGCGGAAGCTTCAGATGCTATGCGAGCGTTTTCCCTTGCATTCAAAATTCCAGTAGTCACGACGCTTATGGGTCTTGGTAGTTTCGATACTACACACCCGCTGGCTTTGCATATGTTAGGCATGCATGGTGCAGCTTATGCAAATTATGCTGTGGATGATTGCGATCTCTTGATTGCCTTTGGAGGACGTTTCGATGACCGTGTGGCCGGTGACCCTCCAAAATTTGCAGGTAGTGCGAAGCACATCTTACATTTCGATATTGACCCGTCAGAAATTAACAAGGTTAAAACTGCCGACTGGAACTATGTAGGACTAATGGCTCCTGCTCTGGAAGAGCTTACAAACTATGGTAAAGGGCAAAAATTCACTAAAAATCTTGAAACTTGGCATAACGATATTCAAGATCTAAAGCAGACCTATGCGCTAAATTATGATCGGGATAGCGAGCTTATTCAGCCCAACTACATTATTGAAACAATCAATAAAATTACCCAAGGAAACGCTATTATCTCAACCGGTGTGGGGCAACATCAAATGTGGGCTGCACAATATTTTGATTTTTGTGAGCCTAGGTTATGGATGACATCAGGCAGTATGGGAACTATGGGATTTGGCTTGCCTGCCGCTATAGGCGCGCAATTTGGTCAACCAGATAAACTAGTTATTGATGTCGATGGTGATGCCAGTATTCGCATGAATCTTGGCGAATTAGAAACCGTCACAACCTATGAACTCCCCATTAAGGTGCTTGTATTAAATAACTATGGTGATGGCATGGTAATGCAGTGGCAGCGGCTATTCTTTAAAGGTAGGCTTTCCGCAAGTGATAAGTCATTGCGAAAGAAAAACTTCGTAGAGGCTGC
Organism: Gammaproteobacteria bacterium; assembly: GCA_029243585.1. Classification (GTDB taxonomy): domain Bacteria; phylum Pseudomonadota; class Gammaproteobacteria; order Steroidobacterales; family Rariloculaceae; genus UBA6522. Next base: position 17,587 of record JAQWRR010000023.1, on the reverse strand, counting down.
CCGAGCAGATGGTTTTAAGTTCGCTGAAAGACTTGATCAAAAACAGAATGCGCCTAAAGTTCTCAAAGAGTTCCTAGCTTATAAAGGCCCTGCATTTCTTGAAGTAATAATTGACCCTGAAGCGGGCGTATATCCGATGGTCCCACCCGGAATGTCATATCAGGCCATGCTTACAGGTGATTTCATGCCGAACCGCTATGATGGGACCATTAAAGAAGAACCTAATGCGTCAGAGCTATTCTAAAAACCCTCTTCTTTACCACTAACTAGAAGCAGCTTTCACAACATGAATAACGGCATCAATTAATTGCTGTAAATCGTCCGAATTAATATTAAGCGCAGGCATAAGATAAATCACATCTCCAAATGGTCGAACCCAAACTCCTTGTGAAATGAATTGTTCCCGTAGATGGTTTATATCTGGACGATGCAAAAGCTGTACTACTCCAATAGCCCCCTTTACTCGAACATCAGCAACTACAGAATAGTCTCTACAAACAGACAAACCGGCTTCAAGCTGAGATTCCATCATTGTTACTTGGGCCAGACGTGGTTCAGTTTCAAATAGGTCCAGTGATGCATTGGCTGCTGCACAAGCTAAGGGATTACCACAAAACGTTGGACCATGCATAAGCGCTTTTTCATACTCATCCGAGAGAAATGCTTCATAAATATTTCCAGTAGCTACGGTTGCGGCTAAGGGCATGGTGCCACCAGTAAGCGCCTTAGAAAGGGTAACAATATCCGGCTCAATAGCAGCTTGCTCACAGGCAAATAAAGTTCCAGTACGGCCAAAGCCAGTCGCAATTTCATCTAAAATTAAAAGCAAATCATATCGATGCACAATACTGGAAATAGCGGATAAGACTTCTGGTTCATGAAATTTCATCCCTGCAGCAGCCTGTACCAAAGGCTCTAATATGACACCAGCTAACTCATCCGCATGCGCAGAAATTTTTTCTTCAAAATTATGTAATGACTGACTATCACGCGGCAAATCTATAATAATCTGATCAGCTAAAACATCTTTAAAAAGTCGATGCATTCCATCTACAGGATCACAAATAGACATCGCCGCAAAAGTATCGCCATGGTAACCATCTCGGAAACTTAGAAATCGAGTGCGTCCATTAGCCCCTCTATTTATCCAATATTGCAATGCCATTTTCATGGCTATTTCGATAGAAACCGAGCCTGATTCCGAGTAAAAGACATGATTTAGTTCGCCTGGAAGTAGCCTAGCCAAACGATCTGTAAGCCGGACAACAGGCTCATGAACCATCCCACCAAGCATTATGTGGGGCATAGATTCCAACTGCTTCTGAACGGCTTGCCTGATATGGGGGTGGTTGTACCCATGACAAGCAGTCCACCAAGACCCTATACCATCGAGAAGTATGCGTCCGTCTCCCAGATGAATCCGCACTCCCTCCGTTCTCACCGCCATCATTGATTCAGGAGCCGTTTGCATCTGACGATAAGGCAACCAAGGTTGCTTCAAATTCATTAAAACCTCTAAGGATATGCATTGTTTTCAACAATACTAACGGACTCTGGATATACTCGCGGCTTTAATAACCATGCTTAGCAATAAATGACCGAAATCAATTGTTTCAAAGCCTACGATATAAGGGGGCGAGTTCCCGAAGAACTCAATGACGATATTGCATATCGTATTAGCCGAGCATATGCCGAATTTATCAAGCCTAAACAGGTAGTTCTGTGCCGAGATATACGTCTATCAAGTGAAGCGCTAACCCAGGCCATTACGAAAGGTTTAACTGATTCAGGCGTGCATGTTCTGGACTTAGGGGTAGGTGGAACAGAACTTGTGTACTTTGGAACCTTCTATAAAAAAATAGATGGGGGAATCATGGTAACGGCCAGCCATAATCCCCCTAACTACAATGGAATGAAACTTGTGAGAGAGGAGTGTCGTCCAATCAGCGAGGACACTGGTTTAATTGAAATCAAAGCTTTGGCTGAAAATGCTAACTTTTCAAAGATAAGCACTTCTGGAACCATTAAAAAAATCGATCTGACATCTGACTATATTAGTCATCTCCTTTCTTACATCAAGATCGATGATTTATCTCCTATGAAAATCGTAGTTAATCCAGGTAATGGTGGCGCAGGGGCAATAATTGACCTTCTTGAAGAACACTTGCCTTTTGAATTCATCAGGATCCACCATGAACCAGATGGAACATTTCCAAATGGTGTGCCCAACCCAATGCTGGAAGAGAATCGTTTTTCTACGAGCGATTTTATAAAAAAATCTGGGGCTAGTTTAGGAATTGCTTGGGATGGAGATTTTGATCGCTGTTTTTTCTTTGATGAAAATGGGAAATTCATCGATGGGTACTACATTGTTGGTTTGCTAGCCGAGAGCTTTTTAGCCAAATCGAAAGGTGAGAGGATTGTCCATGACCCGCGACTAACATGGAACACTCTAGAGATCATTCAAAAAAAACATGGCCAACCGATCCAGAGCAAATCAGGTCATGCTTTTATCAAGGAAACTATGCGCGAACAAAACGCAATCTATGGCGGAGAAATGAGCGCGCATCATTATTTTAGAAATTTTTCATATGCTGATAGCGGTATGATTCCCTGGCTTCTAGTTCTAGAAATAATGTGCCGTCGAAAGATGTCATTATCAAAACTAGTTGATGAAAGAATAAGGAGATTCCCAGCAAGTGGTGAAATCAATCGAAAGGTAAAAAATGCACCTCAAATGCTTGCTCGGATAGAAGAAATATATGCGCAAGATGCCATAAAAATAGAGCATGTAGATGGACTTAGCTTGGAGTTTTCTGATTGGCGTTTTAATGTTAGAGCATCTAATACAGAACCATTACTACGTCTCAATGTAGAGACCAAAAATGACATTGATTTGATGCGAAATCGCACTAAAGAGCTATTGACTATAATCGAAAGTTAGTCAGTCATAAATAATGAGATGTCCTTACTAAAAGCTGCCACGTTATAAGGAACCCTTTGTTTATCAAAAGAGAGACAAGAAATTGAGCGAAGATCTCCTGAGAAAATTATCCCGAGACAAGCTTGCTAAACTTGAAGTTCAAAATCTTCGTCGTAGGCTTATCAACACGATACGTTCCTCTAATGGAAAAATTCACCGAAATTCTCAAGAGCTGATATCTTTTTCTTGCAATGATTATCTTGGCCTTACACACCACCCAGAAGTCATCAAAGCTAGTCAAGATGCTACCTATAAATATGGAACAGGGTCAGGCGGATCCCGACTAGTCAGTGGAAATAATCCTCTCAATTCTGAGCTAGAAACGTTGCTCGCAAAAATTAAAGGTACTGAGGACGCAATAGTTTTTGGCAGTGGTTATCTAGCAAATCTGGGTGTCATACCGGCATTAGTAGGGCGTAAAGATCTAATATTAATAGATGAACTATCCCATGCATGCCTGTTCGCTGGTGCAATACTCTCAAATGCACATACCATCCATTTTAAGCATAGTGACATATCAGACTTAGCCAAACTTATGACTAAACAAAGGGAGTCATATCAGCACTGCTTGGTCTTAACCGATGGCGTTTTTAGTATGGATGGTGATTTAGCACCTATTTCAGCACTACATAAACTATGCAAAAAACATAAAGCATGGCTTATGACAGATGATGCACATGGATTAGGCGTTATCGAAAATGGTCGAGGCTCTAGCGTAGTTGATGGTTACGCCATACCAGTACCCCTGCAAGTTGGCACCCTTTCTAAGGCAGTGGGAGCGTATGGTGGGTATCTCTGTTCAAACAAAGAAACGATAGAGCTCATACGAAATCGAGCTAGAAGCCTCGTTTATACAACGGGCCTACCACCCGGAAATCTTGCTGCAGCTATTGCCGCACTTAAAATCATAGGGACCAATATTGAACTAACAAATAGGCCGTTAGCACTTGCTAATAAGTTCGCAGCTTCCCTAGGGCTTAGCCCACCTAAAAGCCCAATTGTTACAATTCAATTAGGAGATGTGGAACGTACGATGAGAGTATCTATGGAGCTAGAAAAAAAAGGATTCTTAGTTGTAGCTATCCGACCTCCTACAGTACCAGTTGGCACATCTCGTCTACGCTGTACATTTTCAGCTACTCATACTGAGGCTCAGGTAGACGCCTTTGCAAAGGCTACAAAAGAAGTTTTAGCAATCCAGTGAAAACCATTTTTATAACTGCCTCTGGCACTGAAATCGGAAAGACTTTTGTAATCCAAGCATTAATCCATCAATTGCGCAGTCAAAATCAAGGGGTGCGAGCTCTTAAACCAATTCTGACTGGCTTGGATAAAACCGATGATATATACAACGATGCTGAGCTTCTTTTGAAGTCATTAAGTGTAAATATATGCCCAGAAAATATTTCAAGAATTAGTCCCTGGCGTTTCAAACAACCTTGTTCTCCAGACCTAGCAGCTACTCTCGAAGGAAGTTCAATTTCTTTTAAAGAGTTATTGGCCTTTTGCAAAAAACACGATAATTCAGATACGTTACTAATTGAAGGCATTGGCGGCATGATGGTTCCGCTAGATAATACACGCACAGTGCTTGACTGGATTATCGCACTCCATGCGCCTGTCCTTTTGATAGTCGGCAGCTACCTTGGGACACTCAGTCACACGCTAACAGCCTTGGGCATGCTGAAAGCAAACTCAATTACTGTCGCCGGTATAGTAGTAAACGAATCACTAACTCAACCTATTCCAGCCCAAGAAACGGCCAACATCATCTCAAGATTCAGTCACAATATCCCTATCACAGTACTGCCAAGAGTCAATAAACCAGAAGATGCACCTGACCTTTTACCGCTTATAAAGCACTACCTATAAGCCATTGGCTTAGTAATGATTATCAGTTAATAAATTATGGCAGGATTAACCGTAGAACCTGTCGCACCCTGTATCTTCAAAGGCTGCATTACGAACGCGAACTCATAAACATCCCGCTCAGCAAGTTCGTCTAGCTTCAAACGCTCAAGCAAATGAATTCCATTAACAACCAGCATGATCTGATGAACTGGTAGTGAAAGTTCAGGGTCTGGATTTGGCTGCACTTCCACAGGTTGATTATCAGCACCCACAATCATTGGGTTCTGAGCAGCAATCCACTCTGCCGCCTCTACACCAATACCTGGCCCACCACGTAGGTATCGAGGCACATCCAATTCCCAAAGAACACCCCATCCCGTATGAATAATTACTGCATCTCCAGGTTCAATTGACAGATCATGTCTAGCAAGTTCTTCCTGAATATCAGAAACAGTGATTTCATAATTTTCAGCTAACATGTTGACACCCTTTAACTCAGCGATATCAAGCAGTATTCCACGGGTCATTAGCATTGGTACGTTCTCTATACCAAGATGGGTAAAGCCACCTCGCGTCAATGTCTCATCAACTCGGAAACAGTTGTAGAAAGTATTACCAATACTCTGATGACTAAAGCCATCTAGCTGTGTTCCCACTTGGCCAAGCTCCGTAACCACAAGCTCCTCATTTGAGCCTCGTCTATTTGACAATGAGTTCATAGAAGTCGGCTTTGGAAAAAGATCAAAATGACGAGATCCAAGTGGGATAGCGCCATGAAGCACATTACCGAGCTCAACAACCTCACCCTGACGTATAAGCTGTGCCGCACGTATTACAGCGGCTGGGCCCATAAGATTAGCTGAGCCACGCTCATCACCAGCACCCCATTGAGACGGACAACGATCTACCTCAGCCGGTGGAGTCCATGACTGCGCTTCCACTGCCTTCCAATTTAGCGTGCAAAGCATAAAAAACATTGTGATTGAGAAAAACCGCATCTGGTTGCCCCTTTTTTATTTTAAGCGTGGGTTCATTTGTGCTTTTTAATATTAAGTTACTACATCCAACTTAATTCTACGCTAAATCAAAATAACTAGCCTCGTATCTATACCAGTATAAAAAATAGGGCGTGCCCGAAAAAGGCACGCCCTTACCACTGGCCCAACAGCTACTGCTGAGCAACCCGATTATCTTGTACATTTCTAATAAGCGTTAAGTCAACTCTCCTTTCCATCGCCATCGCATCAACATCATTCTCTGTGGCGGAAGCATATGCTTCTCCATGGGCATTCATAACAATCCTGCTAATAGGGACACCTCCCCTTATCAGAACTTCCCTAACAGAAGAAACACGTTGCTCTGCGAGTTCTTGGTTATCCGTCAACTTGCCACGAGAATCCGTATGCCCATCAATTTGAATCGATGTATCGTCAAGGCTAGTCAAAAGCTCGGCCAAGCGTAGAAGTCGGGTCTCGGCAATACTAGGAAGGTTGCTTTCATTCGTCATAAAGAGAACTTTTACATCAAGAGCTTCAGTAACAGTTGACTGTATTTGTCTAGCCTGATCGTGTAACTGGGCTTCAAGAGAAGCAACTGCAAGCTCCCTACCTTCAACCAAACTATTCAGCGTCTTAACCTCCGCCTGCAGCTCTGTCCATCTTTTCTCAGCCTGAGTTCGTGCATTGTGCTCTGTATCAAATAAATCTCCGAGTAAAGCGCCCATTGCTGCGCCAAACACTAACCCAACAGGCCCGCCAGCCACAGCGCCTATAGCTGCCCCACTCCCGATTCCCACGGATTCGTATGTTGATTTTGAAACTACCTCGGTTGCCCAACCATTAGTTGCAAATATGATGAGGGTTGAGGTAATGGCTATAGGTCTGATCATGGCGTGGCTCCTGTGCTATCAAGTATTAATTCGAGTGCTTATGCCGAACAATATTGAAACTCTATTGAGCCTAAGTGCTTATCAAAGTGGGCAAAATTCCCAGAAAAAATGATGAATTCTGACGAGAGCTAGCCGCGTAACGATGGCAAAGCTACAAAGGTACCTCCATTTCTTTGGCACAGCACTCTCATTAGAACTGCAAAGCGAGCAGAGGACAGTAGCTCGCCATTTGTAACCTCATAGTAGACAGGGAAAGCCACTGCATGAATACGTACCCTGCGAGTACCATCTTCACCAACTAGGTTACGTCTATCTACTTCCCGAACAACAGCATTTATAGAACCCGCAGAAAAATCATCGCTATAAACATAAAGACTAATTTTTTTTGTAGGATCATAAAAAGTCTCAATGGCCTCGAGAATCCCTTCTCTAGGACTGGAGTTTGAAAATGCAGACCAATTTCCAAGTCCGTCAATAATAGCTTCTCGAGTTGAGGGAGTATCGGGAATCCATTCATTACGATAACTCGCATACATGTATTCGCCCATATCATTAAAAACCTGAATTCCTTTTACCTGAGGATAAACTTGGAGGGTTTCAGAAACCTGTTGCTGTACGCGTGACCATGCGTACCTCTGCATACTTCCAGAAGTATCTATAATAAAAATAATATACTCGCTATCTACAGGAATACCACCAACTACATAGTCATCAGGATCTGGTCGATAATCAGAAAGAAGACGCTGCATTTCTTCAGTCAAGCGCTGTTTAGCCAGCGCTAAACGCCCCTCTAGCTCATTAGAGAATTCCGCATCGCCCTGTGTGGCCAAAAACTCAGCCCTAATCCTTGTAAGCTCAGCCTGTAATTGCGCTATTTGGGTCTCGTCAAGATCGACATTATCCATGGTAGCAAGTCGCTCCTGGCTAATGATTCTAGTCTCACCGAGTATATCTTCCAGCTCCTCCTCATATTTGACTATAAGGTTCTGAAGATCTACATGGGTCTCTTCCAACCGTATCGGTTCAAAAATCTTTGTTATTACAAGTAAGAGAATCACAGCACCAAACCCACAGCAAACAACATCTAAAAAAGAAAGGCTGCCTGTCTCAACATCACGACGTTTTTTTCTCATGGCCAGTCCTCTGAAGGAGCCATCATTGACCCCCCCGTATTAAGCGCTAACCACCAATAGGACGGTGCCGACTGTGGGTCGCCTTCCATTGCGTAAAGAATTACATTTACCGGAACATTGAAAGGCAAATCTCTTATAGCTCGATTAAAGTGACCGACACGTTCCCTTCCTGTTACACCAGGGTTTATGGGGTTTACCTCACCCATAGTAGGTAAACCATCTACGAGCAAATATATATTATCTGGCTTTGGATCCAGTGGCCTCATAGCAGCGAAGGCAGCATGCAGGCTTGTGGGGCCATCTGGAGCTGTTTCCCGTAAGTTTTCAACGGCATTATCAAGAAGACCACCATCAGTAACTGTTTGCCATCGCCCTCCACTGTCATCAATTAGGCTCCAGGCCTCATCATTAAAAGCATAAATTTGAATTTGAGTGCCTGGTTGAATTTGAGTAGTCAACCAATCAAGAGTATCAACCACCTGACGCCATTTGGGTGCCTCCAGCTTCTGCTCTACTGACATGTTACGGCGTCTAAGTACGTTAACGATAGTTCTATCCAACATACTAGTAGAGGCATCTACCAAAATAACAATACGATCCCCACCCATTCTAAGTCCTGTTAGATATTGACGGTTCCCGTCACCGGTAAAAGAGCGTATTCGATTGCCAGCATCCTCTGGTGTAATGCTTGCAGCCGAGAGTCTCTGGGTTTCATTCTCCAGATCTTCCAGCTCGGAACGAAGCTGTTCAATAGCAGACTCGCGTGCTGTTGAATCAGCTGTAAGCGTACTAAACTCCTCTTCAGTCGCTTGAATTTCAGAAACAACCTCTTCCCTAAATGCCCGTAAAACAGCCCATTCCTCGATAAGAGTTGCGAGATCACTCTTAAGTTGTACAAGATTCTTGCGCCCAGTTAGAACCTTGAGCTCTGCTCTATCAACTTCACTTGCTAGATCATCAAGTACCGCCTCACGGCGCAAATCGATATTTGCATTAATAATCATAAAAAATAGGATTACGGCACCAAAGCCGCAAGTCATAGCGTCGAGAAATGATAATGAAAACACATTAAGGGATTTACGAGCCAACACATTCTCCCAAAGCGATGACTTGTAATTCCTCTCCAGGAGAGCCTATTCGTATGACGTCTGCTGGATACAAATCAATTTCTCCCGACACTTTCTTTTCATTCACATAAGTGCCGGACTGACTCAAATCTATCAAGCTAAGGCCCCCTTTCTTACGAATAATTTCGCAATGAGACTGGGAAGCCCCCTTCTGGCCCTTATCTAGAATAAGGCTATAACAATTTTCTACAGCTTCTCGACCAATAGAAAGTGAGTCACCATCGACCTCATAAGCAACTCCACGGTATACCAGGTGCGTAGGCTGTGAAAGCGAATTTTCTTCATTATCTTTATTTAAAGTTGCTGTCTTATTCGTTTGCTGAGAACTAAGTTGAACTACTTCCCCTCTCCAAGGCAATCGCTTTAGCAACTTCACTTGATCGCCATCTTGAACAATACCGTCCAAACCTTTAAGCATTCCCAGCGCCGCCGCACCTATATCCATTGGCACAACATGGGTGTTGTTAAGGTTTTGAAACTCGTTTGTAATTCCTGGTAGCTGCTGTAGGCGATGGGACAACTGAACAACCATACCAACTTCCGGTTTTCGAAGTTTCGAGCTAAGTTGGACTAAGGCTTTACAGAAGCCACCTACCACACCCAACAACTGCTCTCGTTTGACTTCTACGCAATGCTCTTTGCCATCATGGGAAAGACTTAGCTCTGATTCTCCCTCTTCCTGAAGTTTAGTAAGCCAGCCTGGCAAAAGGTCATAAACAAGTTGTTCAGTTTCTGCACGGTGGAATGGGTCAAAACGTGTCTGTAAAACAAAAATCTCTGCAACTCTCGTAGCCCATAGATCAAACAGTGATGCAAGACCCACCCCACTGAGGCCCTGCTCATGCTTTTCACAGGCATCATCGCTTTGCTCAATGATGGCTGCCGAAACACGATGCAAGCTTGCATCTAAATAGACTAGTTGATGATCAGCATAGTTCTGTGTACTCGCAGCCACTCCCGCATTAACCAAAGCACGGACCGGCATCTTGCACTCCTGGGCTAAGCCCAGTAAAAGACCTAATTGCTCACGGGTATAATGTCCTGGCACCACAAGTACGGCGTCCATGCCACTTCCCCCAAAGCGCTTCCATATTGAGCTAAGCTGAGCAAAAGCAAGTTCTGCAGAACTATCTACCGAATCAACACCCGCACTCCCCGAATCCATGCTCAGGTCGTCCCAAAAACGGTTACTAGTCTGCCTTGGATTTAACCTTGCCTGAGAATATGCATCCATGCCAGTGACTATTGATCCACTGATTAATGCAGCATAGCCCGGTTCTTTACCATGAACCCCTGTCTGGTCAGCAATAACCAGTTCAGCATCATTTATTTCAATGGCAAGCGTATTCACATTACCTCACTATACGCCCCCACGAGCCTGCATATGTCTTATAAGATTATGATCAATATAAGTTTGCGTATCGAACACTTGACGTTCTTGCAATAGTTGAAGTTGATGAACTAAAAACATTACTACAATCGAAATAAGCAAAGCGATAAAGGTGCTATTGAAGGCTGTACCAAGGCTCTGAGTGACTCCCGCGATATCGCCATCTACCGCACGATGCGCCTGACTTAAAGCCTCACCAATGCCCCTAACAGTCCCAATAAATCCAACTGAAGGAATCGCCCAAGCGATATAGCGGATCATAGATAGTTCGGACTCTAGTCTCTCGCCCTCCGATTCACATAGTGTGTTTGCCACTGATGAGACATCTTGAATATTTCTGGTGGATCCGAAACGTTCGAGGGAAGACAGAATGACTCTCGGTAACAACATATCTCTGATGGTGTCTGGCAGAGATTGAATAGTGCGGGCATATTCACGGGTATCTTCTGGAAGAATACGTACCCCCTCCCTGACAGGCACCAATTCTTGCTGCAAAAGTTTCCTCTCTCCTGTTGCCTTCGATGCCTTAAAGCCCATTATGGCGAACGCCCAGAGCATGAGCACAAAACAAGATTCTTGCTCAAAATCTCGTATGAGAACATACAAAGATCGTTGTGGAGTGTAATTCGCATCCTCCTGGATCCGTATTGTCTGCTCTGCCATAACAGCAGATGCTTGCGGGCGAATAACCGTTACGTAAACAGCATGAACGATTATTACAGCAATAATCAGAGCAAAAACCTGATATAAAAACTCATTTGGAAATTTCCGTGTCATAACGTGAAGCTCACTAAAAGATATAAAAACAATATTAGATATTTACAGGAAATATAACTTCCTCATCAGCACCAACTTCTTGACTGGGAATAAAGATTTCATCCAGCGTTCGAGTATCCGGCTGACGCGGGGCTGGTTCTGCAGGTGGAGCTGGTTGCTCAGCTTCTGTCTCCTGACTTACCGAGGAAAAAGACATAATCCCGAGTATCATTATGGTTAATACTGATTTTAATACTGGCATGAATTAGTCCTCAATCTGCATTTTTTCTAAATAATATCGATACCTTATCATTCTAAATTACGAGCTATTCGAAAACCGATTTTTTCGTCACCTTGTAAACTATAATTTCTGGAGGCTAAACGAAGATCAGTAACCGTTACACTTCGCCAGCTAGATCCCCGAATAGAGTGAAAACGTCCGTTCTCAGGCCCTAATGGATCCTCTACAATCTGTTCTGTTTCGGAACGGGTTATCTCATAGTAATCCTGCACCCATTCCGAAACATTACCTCCCATATCAAATATTCCCAAAGCATTAGGCTCAAACCCTCCTGACGGCGAAGAAACCTCAAACCCGTCGTTGTAGGTAATTAGTGTTGTGGGCAAAAGGCTAGCCGCAGAAACATCAGCATAGTTCCCAGATCGATCTGGTGGTGGTAGGGACTGTCCCCAGGGATAGATAAGTGGTTCATCCTGGGTAGAAAACCGTGCCGCCCATGCCCACTCTGCTTCCGTTGGAAGCCTGTACCCATTGCGCATAGGTCTAATAACCTCCCATCGCTCATCATCAACTTCCTCATAGACCGGTTGAAGTCCATCCTCGATACTAAGCCAGTTCATGAATTGCACTACCTCTTCCCAACTAACCCTCACTACAGGCTGATCCTCTCCATTTAGGGGAACACCAGCATAGCTACCGGAATCATGATCAGATTGGAAAGCTTGAAACTCAGCATTACTCACTTCTTTTATGCCCAGATAAAAAGCCTTATTAAGCTTAACCGCACGCAGTGCTTCATTGGATCTGCGGCCCTGTTCTCTTCGTGAAGAACCCATCATGAACTCCCCTGGAAGTACCAGCCTTAGCTCCTGTCCCAAGTTTGTCTGTATAACCTTTGAATAACCTGAACCAGTTCTAGCATCCAATTCTTCCAAAACTGTATCCCACCTTTGCGGGAATCCTGGTCGTGGAGTGATGCTAGTTAACTGCGGTACAAACCCATCTAGCCGAACCTCAATCTCATGACTAACAGCATTCAGTTGAAGTTCTGCTGGTGTTACACCATGCAATTCCCCGTCCACATATACCTGAGCTAATGCTGGACTACTGAGTACCTCAATCAAACCAAATTGTGGTACCAAATCAATTACAACGCTCTGCTCACTATCAGCATCAACTGCCAATTCCCTAGTCTCTGTTTCATAGCCAGGTCGAGTCAGCCCCAACATATGTGGCTGTCCAGGACGTAGGCGTAAAGTTAATGGTGTTTGACCCTGGAAAACTCCATCTATACTTACAGCAGCACTCGGCGGATTACTAACAAGCTCCACCCGGCCGTCTGCCTCTATTAGTCTTATCTCAGGTATGACCATCGGCTGATCTGCTAAGACTATAATTGAATCCTGCCACGAGTTGTGACCTGCCAGCTGAACCTCCAAATTGAGCTCACCAGCTCCTAACTCTACAACAATAGGAGTGGTTCCAAACGAGACTCCATCGACTAAGACCTCAGCTCCAATAGGAACGCTGCTGATGCTTACTGGCGCCCAACTAGGCGTAAGTGAGGACGAGAATGTTTGACGCTCATGTCTACCCTCTACATCAAATTCTTGAACTTCCGAAAGATAACGCTCAGCTACATACTCGACACGGCGTCTACCAGGCATAATCTCTGCGTCTACTATAGGCGCTGTTCCAACAGATACGCCATCCACAAGCACATTAGCTCCAATATCCGGTTCGGCTAAAAAAGTAATTAGTCCTGGTAACTTGGTAAACCCTAGTTCAACGGTTTGGGCTGGTAACTGTCCGACCTCAATCATTTCCTCTAAAGGGTAATAACCCATTAATTCAGCTGAAACCCTATGTGTTCCTGACCTAAGTAGATAACGACCGCCCATTTGAAGTTTAAATATTGTTCCAGGTAACGCTACTTCTTCCGGTGTGGGTTCTATGACGAATTGAACAGATTTTGCTGTGAATGCAAACCAGGCAAATACCGCAAGAACCCCAAAAGCGCTGCCAATAATGAGAGTAGAACGTTTAGGTCGGAAAACCTCACCAAAACTCTTCTCATCTGCCTTTGGACTAAAAGAAATTGGCGCAATTTCTACGGCCTCTACTCTGCCAGCCTCTCTCGCTAGTTCCTCTAGGTCTGGCAATGCTCCGCCAGACTCTCGCATGCATGCCTCGGTTCGCAAAGTTAAACAACCATTAACAAGCGTGCAGGCTGCAGAAATGCCCTCCAAAGAAATTACAACCCCATCATCTAACGACTGGGACCCTGTAATTGATTGCCCGTCAATTCTCAATCCAAGGGTATTCTTACCTGGCTGAATAAAAAATGTTCCATCCAGCACTCCAATTTGAAATGAACCCTGAATTCCATTCAGGCATATTTCACAATCCTTAGTGTTACCAATAGATACCGGAAAGTTTTCTTGTCGAAACCAACGATTTTCGCCGCTGGCTGAAACTCTAAGAATCCAATTCTCAGGTTCCCTCATCGAATAGACTCCATACACTCAACACGTATTGGACTAATAGCCCTTTCAGGCAAAACCTGTAACTCATGCCTCACATCAACATAACCAACCCTACTTCCAACCAACGTGTAATTTCCTGGTCTTAATAAAAGTGTTTTTACTAAGAACTTTCCCAAACTTCCAACGCGATAGACGGTAACTTCGGTCTGCTCATCGGAATAGATTTCTACTGGGATCGGTGTAGAAGCAATTTGAACTAATCGACCAAGATCACTGATTTGTGCTGCTAATTGTATGCCTGGTTGCTGCATAGTACTTGCCTCTACCAAAAGCGCTTCTGCATCACGCAACACTAGATCACTAAATAATAAATTTGGGTTTTCAATTAAATTTACTAACTTCAAGTTTAAATCCGCCCTGTCACGAGCACGTAAAAGACCCTGCTGGGCAAATTCCAGCGTATTATCAGTCTCAAGCATCTCCGTATAAAGACGGACCGCCATATTCCAAAGCTCACGTGATTCAAAAGCAAGCGCTCGGGCTTCTGTGAGTGCGATCTCATCTAACTTCTGACCTTGCTCTGCTTGGGTAAGAGAGTTCAGTGCATCCGAGGAATCTGGTCGAATAGCAAGCGCTAGTCCAAAAAAATCATAGGCATCACTGTAGTCTTCTTCCATTAATGCCCCCAAGCCCTGAGACATCAAGGCATCAAATCGTCTATCTGAAATAATCGTATTGACCGCCTCTAACGCAGTTCTTGCAGGCAGCCAAAGACTATCAATAGTAAGCGCTTCTCTATAATGGTTTGCTGCTGTCTCATAATCAGCCTCTCTTCTTAGGTCTTCGCCAGTTTTCATCAAAGAAAGAACCTCCGGCAATCTCTGGGCTCTGATAAGACCGGCACGTGCTATTAGGTTTTCACCTTCAATACTAAGGACTAGTTCAAATTGCTCAAGAGCAAGCGTTGCGTTTCCTGCATCCAAAGCTTCTTCTCCAGCAAATAGGGTTGCTGCAATCAAATCTACGGAACGTCTTAATAATATGTCGCCAATCTCCAAAGCCTGCGAATAAGCTGGTACGGCATCATAAAAAGCGTTACTTAAATAAGCATCATCTCCCTCTCTTGCCAAAATCTCGTATTGCTCAAAATCTTCGCCGCCCCACTCAGTTGCCGATTGTCCATCTAGTTGCCCTTGCTGTGTTAACAGCTGCGCTAGTAACGCTTCTGCCTCCTCGCGTAAAGTTTCCATTTCCTCTGGAGTGAAACTAGGCTCTTCGGATTGATCTCGTAGTTGAGGCGTTACAATTTCGACTAACGGTTGCGAGGGTTCCTGCTTTTCAACCCAACTAGGCAAGACAAAAAATACAACCACAACCAATACAACTAAAGTACTAAGGCTAACAACTAAGATTGGCGTAGAAATCGCCTTTTCACTGTCAACTTTCGAGACAACGGGCTGAAGACCCTTTAAACCGGGTTTAACCGGAACAATCGTTTCATCATGTCCGGGATTTGGCGAATGCTCATCTACCACTGTCTATTAATCATCCATTATTTAAGCCATCAGTAATTCTACGGCATCAACAAGGGGTTAAAGCTCCTTTATCACCCCTATTAAAGAATTTTAGGGTGCTCGGACAAACAAGTTCTCACGTAGAGCAACGGTTTTTTTGGTTGTAAGCATGTCGTTTATAAGCCAAATGATCCAATAGCTTTCTATGCCTTATGAAATGCCCTTCTATTGTCCTGACTAAATATCACCTTCAGGTGATTCATTTTCAATTAGCTCAGATTCAAACTCATCCACGACCTCTGGCAGCGGCTCAGTATAAATATCCACTTCAGGCACAAACCCTGTTTCCGAAATATATAGTTCGCGTAATAATTCACGCCATTCTTCATACTGAATATCAGCGGTACCAGTGAAACGATGCTGAGTTCCCTCAATCTCAACTACCATTGGTTTAACTTCATCATCAAAACTAGCCGACAGCTCCTCTAAACTTGCAGTATGCAGCTGTTTCTCCTGACGTCGCATACGACCAGTTCTGATCATATCTACACCGACGTACATCAATGCATCTCGAAGCACCCGTTCATTGAAACTTCCGTCATTAGTTGCCCCATAGACAACCGAAGCTAAAATTGTTGCAGCACCAAGAGTTGTCCTCCAACGAGCTGAGCTTTGTAGCTCTCGAATTGCAATTGATTCTTCCCGCGAAAACTCACGCCACCCGTCATATGAGTCCCTAGATTCTTGATAAAAATCGACGTAATGCTCATTCAATGTTTCTATAAAAAGATGTTCACGATCACGCACAAGCAAAGTTCTCTCAAACTGCGGATCACCTGAAGCGGGTAGACGCTGTAACTCATACGTTCCATTTCGACGATTACGATGCACATAATCACCGAAAGCTTCAGGGCTAAATTCTCCCGCAAAACGAACCTGAGATACTGTACGAATATGTTTAGCCTCTGAGGATGTAAGACCCCTCTTAAACATAGCAAGATCGTTAGCTATCGAATTAAATACGTCCTGATAAGGATCTAAATTAGGGTATCGTTGACGATTGTATGCAATGGCGGCTGTTTCCATACCGTACTCATTATTCAGCCATACATTGCCGGTTGAATCTTCAGCTAAAACCCGCAGACGTAAGCGACTTCCATCTGACTCAATAATCTCAGCAGAAATATTAATATCTGCAGAAAGAGAGTCTTGCGGAGTAACCCATACCGCACCCCAATGACCACTCTTCTGTAGTGTGTCTCGTAAATGGACCGCCATAAAACGAGCTTCAGTTCGACGAATATGGACAAAGGTCCCCTCATCAATCAGCTCTTCTAAGGTTTCTTTGTCTATTTCACCCTCAGGGACACCCGGATTGAAAACAACCACGCTGATATCTAATAGTTCGGCCTCGGGAACAGTTGCTGTTTCAGGAACAAGCTGAACCGAATGGGGAACTAGTACCGCAGTACTTGAACAACCAACAAATACCGCAAGAGTCAAAATCAAAAGGCTAACGGCAAATCGTCGCATTACTATCTCCGTCCTTCCTAAAACAGTCAGTACCCCTACTGACGCGCTAGAATACTTTTATACTCGTTATACTCATCCCAAAGAGCTCCACGCAAAAACGGATCCTCTTCGTTAGTTGCAGCCTCGCAAAGCTGCCTAGCCACTGTATCTTCATCCTCACAGCCCTCAACTTGTGGTGTGGTCGAATTCGTTGAGGTCTCTGATCTTGTGAAAATCGGTGCACCTGCCTGCGAATTATTACCACCCGTGGCACCAGCGCCCTGCTCCTGCCCTTGTATCTCACCCGACTCAACATTACCGCCAACAGCTCCAGCCTCACGAAAAACATCATCGGCAGCTGAACCTATACCCTGTGCTGCTATCTGCTCCTGCTCTGCTCCTATGATCTGGTCAAAATCTTCTAAAGACTGGTTAAATGCCCCTTCCGCCTCGGAAGCCACTCTCCCTCCATCATTATAAGGCTCATTACCTGATGGCCATGAGCCACCCAGGCCAGATTGGTCCTCTGTACTGTTTTCGCTGCCGGCCTGTTGCTGACCTTGCTGTCCTGCCTGTTGCTGACCTTGCTGACCTTGCTGTCCTGCCTGTTGCTGACCTTGCTGACCTTGCTGACCTTGCTGTCCTGCCTGTTGCTGACCTTGCTGTCCTTGCTGTCCTGGCTGTTGCTGACCCTGCTGTCCTGCCT
>JAQWRR010000099.1 GCA_029243585.1 Gammaproteobacteria bacterium | reverse complement strand
TAATAGCAACCTCATTCTGGGCTTGCTTGAGTAGTTCAGCAACGCTACTCATAGGATTAGGACTCCTATTTGCTAGGAGACTAAAGCTTCTTTAGCCGCATCGGCGATGGCTGAGAAGGCCTCTTGATCATGAATAGCAAGATCCGCTAATACTTTTCGATCAACTTCAATATCAGCACGCTTTAGTCCATCAACTAGCCGAGAATACGATAACCCATTTAATCTGGCAGCAGCATTTATACGCACAATCCATAGCGCTCTAAATTGTCGTTTACGCTGTCGACGATCACGGTAAGCGTACTGCCCAGCCTTTATGACCGCCTGCTTAGCAACCTTATAAGTACGGCTTCTAGCCCCATAATATCCTTTTGCTTGTCGAAGAATTTTTTTATGTCGTGCTTTAGCTATTACACCGCGTTTTACTCTAGCCATTCATTCAACCTCAACTATATGGAAGCATTTTCCGCACTGCCTTTACGTCTGCATCTGCTACTTGCAACGTTGCACCTAACTGACGTTTACGCTTTGGACTTTTCTTCGTCAGGATATGACTCCGAAAAGATTGGCCACGTTTGTAACCCCCCTTAGCGGTACGCTTGAACCGTTTTGCAGCCCCACGATTGCTTTTTAGTTTCGGCATTAATATCTCCTAGTTCGTCCCATGGTCATCATGCCCTTATCACCTGGGTTATCTGCCATCACGCCCGTAATAAACAACGAGCCTTTTAGCCAGATTCTGTATAAGTTAAAACGTTAGCGCCCAGACCGTTTCTTTGGCGCAATAACCATAACCATCTGTCGTCCTTCAAATTGCGGAAATTGTTCCACAATTCCATATTCATCTAGATCTTGCTGAACCCTTGTTAATAACTCAGCACCTAATTCTTTATGCGCCATCTCGCGACCTCTAAACCTAAGGGTAACTTTTGCTTTATCACCAGAAGTTAGAAAACGAATAAGATTTCGTAATTTAATTTGATAATCACCTTCCTCTGTTCCAGGTCGAAATTTCACTTCCTTTACTTGAGCCTGTTTTTGTTTCCGGCGAGCAACCTGTGCTTTCTTGCTCTGCTCAAAAACAAATTTACCGTAGTCCATTACGCGACAAACTGGTGGATCAGCATTTGGTGATACTTCAACCAGGTCCATATCAGACTCCGCTGCAAGCTCTCGTGCCGCATCGATGTCCATAACTCCAACCTGGTCCCCGGTAGCACCAATCACACGTACCTGAGTTGTGGTAATTTCATCATTGCGCCTAACACGCTTGGATTGGCCGATACTTAACTCCTTCTAATGAATGGCTATTTCTAATAAGACAGCGGCCGCGGTGCTTCAAAATTAGGTTGTTAAACCCTTTATCCATACACTCACGACAATTACTTTACAAGACAATAATTTGGATCATCATATCTAGCCGGGCATTGTAAGCTGTGTAACATAGCTAGACAAGTAGATTAGTTCGCAAAATAGCTTGGTTTTTAGAGGGATTACTCCCAACTCCAAGAGCTTCGTAGTGAAGCCCTAAGTCGCCTTATGGTAGGCGCGAGTGGGATCGAACCACCGACCCCCACCATGTCAAGGTGGTGCTCTACCACTGAGCTACGCGCCTGCAAGTACTGTAACCATACCTACTTTCGGTCATTCTGCTCAAGTTCTTTTTCTAAATAGAAAGTTATTTTTCATGCGAAAAACCAAAAACATAACGTTTTAGTTCATTTATTTGATCTCTATGATGCGCCGCTGCTTCAAACTCAAGATCACGAGCATGTTTCTTCATTTCTTTTTCTAAAACTTTTATCTTTATTAGCGCTTTTTTTGGGTCAATCTGACTAGAAATATGGTGTTTTAGTTGCGTATTGTTCTTTGTTTTTTTAGGCGTTAAACGAGCTCCCTCCATAATCTCCTGAACGGGCTTTTTAATTGTTTTGGGCTCAATCTTATGTGCAATATTATATGCAATCTGTTTAGATCTACGTCTGTCAGTTTCAGCAATTGCAGCCTCTATGGATCGTGTTGTTTTATCCGCATATAAGATAGCTCTTCCTTTTATATGCCTAGCTGCTCGCCCAATTGTTTGAATTAGTGCTCTCTCTGAACGTAGAAATCCTTCTTTATCAGCATCGAATATAGCCACCAAAGAGACTTCTGGCATATCTAGCCCCTCTCTAAGCAAATTGATACCGACAAGGACATCAAATGCCCCTAAACGTAAATCTCGAATAATCTCAGTACGTTCTACTGTCTCAATATCTGAATGCAAATATCTAACCTGAACTCCATGATCCCGAAGGTATTCAGTTAGATCCTCTGCCATCCGTTTCGTTAAGGTAGTTATTAATACCCTCTCTTGTTGCTTAACACACAGGGTTATCTCTGAAAGTACATCATCGACCTGACTGCTTGCTGGACGGACTTCAATTTCAGGATCTAATAACCCAGTTGGTCTCACAACTTGCTCAACAATACGATCTGACTTCTCCTGCTCATATGGGCCAGGAGTTGCTGATACCAGTATGGTCTGAGGCGCTAAGTGCTCATACTCATCGAATCTAAGAGGCCTATTATCAAGTGCAGATGGTAATCTAAACCCATGCTCCACAAGAGTTTCCTTTCTAGACCTATCGCCACGATACATTCCACCAAGTTGAGGAGTAGTAGCATGGCTTTCATCTACAAAAAGCAATGCATCATCAGGAAGGTAATCAAAAAGTGTTGGCGGAGGCTCACCAGAGCATCGACCAGACAAATAACGAGAATAATTCTCAATTCCAGTGCAATAGCCCACTTCTTTTATCATTTCAATATCATAACGAGTTCTCTGTTCAAGCCTTTGAGCTTCCAAAAGCTTATTTTGCTTGATTAACTCATTAAGCCTTACCTCAAGATCTACAGTTATCTCTTCAATTGCAGCAAGTAATGTTTCTCGAGGCGTTACATAGTGGGTTTTAGGATAAATGGTTACACGCGGAACTTGCCGAATTACCTCTCCAGTCAGTGGATCAAAAAAACTAACTTTTTCTATTTCGTCATCAAAGAGTTCAATACGAACCGCTTCTGTTTCTGATTCTGCAGGAAAGATATCTATCACTTCGCCTCGCACACGATAGGTGCCTTGAACAAGATCCATTGGGTTACGAGTGTACTGAAGCTCAGCCAGTCTTCTCAGGATGGTTCTTTGATCTATTGATTCACCTCTAACTAGGTGCAAAACCATACCTAAATACGCAGTAGGGTCACCTAAACCATAAATAGCCGATACCGTAGCAACAATGACTGTATCCGACCTCTCTAACAAAGCTTTGGTTGCTGATAATCTCATTTGCTCAATATGCTTATTTATAGAAGCATCTTTTTCAATATATGTATCAGTGGATGGAACATATGCCTCTGGCTGATAATAGTCATAATATGAAACGAAATATTCAACACCATTACGCGGAAAAAACTCACGCATCTCACCATAGAGTTGTGCTGCAAGAGTTTTATTGTGAGCTAAAATCAAGGTTGGCCGTTGTAGGCTTGAAATGACGTTTGCCATAGTAAAGGTCTTGCCTGAACCCGTAACGCCTAGTAACGTTTGCTTATGTAAACCAGCCTTTATGCCTTCCACCAGGTCGTGGATAGCCTGCGGCTGATCACCAGTAGGTTTAAAAGCTGCTGTAAGCTCAAAGGTTTTTTCAGACATGCTTTACGATAAGACGAATGAACACTTTTTAAAAGGCAGCAAACATGAGTAAGTCACTGGCCGCTCGGATATATCGAGTACAGCTTTCACCTACAGTTGCGATAACTGCAAAAGCTATAGCTCTCAAATCTGCTGGACAAGATATCATTACTCTTAGTGCTGGTGAACCTGATTTTGAAACGCCTAGCCATATTGGTGAAGCAGCATGTGCAGCAATCCAAGCAGGAAAAACAAAGTATACCGCGGTTGATGGAACTAAAAGTCTTAAAGACGCAATCATTCATAAATTGAAAAGAGACAACGATCTAACATTTAAAGAGACTGAAATTATAGTTTCGAGCGGTGGGAAACAGTCACTTTATAACGCATGTCAGGCTCTAGTCGACGAGAAGGATGAAGTCATTGTTCCAGCACCTTTCTGGGCATCATTTCCAGATATGATCAAACTAGCTGGTGGTAGTCCCATTATTGTGCAAACAGGTTTAGAGTCCGGCTTTCGCATAACCCCCAAAAAACTCGTTGATTCAATAACCTCAAAGACTCGAGCAATAATTATCAATAGCCCATGCAACCCTAGTGGCACAGCATATACCCGTTGTGACTGGGAAGGACTTGCTGAAGTGCTAGCTAAACATCCCAATATTTATATCATTGCAGATGATATATACGAGCATATCTATTGGGGAACCGAAAAATACTCAAATGTATTAACTGCTTGCCCCGAACTTCGAGATAGGACAATCCTTGTTAATGGCGTTTCAAAATCTTACGCTATGACAGGATGGCGTATTGGCTATTCGGCTGCACCAGAGCCAATTATTAAAGCCATGACTATTATCCAAAGCCAGTCAACCACAAATGCATGTAGCATCTCTCAGGCAGCAGCCGAAGCGGCTTTAATGGGACCACAAAATATTGTCAGAGAAATGTGTGATGCTTTTAAAGAGCGTCATGATTATGTGGTTAACAGATTTAATAGCTTGAACGGATTTAAATGTCGTCCATGTGAAGGGACCTTCTATGCATTTCCAAATATCGATGATGCCCTTAATCGGTTACATTTTAAGGATGACATGGAATTCTGCGAAAAACTTCTAGAAAAACAGGGAGTGGCTATAGTACCTGGTGTGGCTTTCGGCTCTCCGGGGCATATTAGACTATCATTTGCTGCTAGTCTTCCTACACTAAAGAAAGCCATAGATAGAATAGAAAACTTCACAAATAAGGTTAATTAACTCATATAATTAACTGTAAATTAACACCTTTATTATAATCTTGACTTGTAAAATCGCTTCTCTCAGAATGTCTCGCGAATTTTTTTCTTTATTCCCCGGTAGCTCAGTTGGTAGAGCGGTTGACTGTTAATCAACTTGTCGCTGGTTCGAGTCCGGCCCGGGGAGCCAGATTTCTTTTTTTAGAAATTTATTTTAAATCAGTATCTTAGGAACAAGAAAATGAAATTAATGACCTTGTTAATCACAGCTATTGTCTTTTTTTCTATTAATGCTTTTAGCCAAGAAAGTGAAGTTGAGATTAATACAACGCACGATCCAATGCGCGCATTCATGCTTAGTGCAGCAGAGGTTCTGGAGGAAGCAGCTAAATTTGATCCTAATGTATCCTACTCGAATACAACTGTTCTGGAACGAGCAGATGAAAGTTCTCCAACTGGATTAGCATATAGATTTGCAGTTGACCGTAGAATTCCTCCGCAGAGAGCAGCCCAACATGCTTCTGAAGCGGAAGTCTGGGCAATAGTCGGTGGAAAAGGAGCTATTACAACAGATGGACGGATTATTGAGACTAGTGAAAATGGTGAAATCACTGGGCGACATATAGTAGATGGAACCATACACCAAGTCTCAGCTGGAGATTTTTTAGTAATACCAGAGGGAGTTCCTCATCAAGTCACAGAATTTGATCCTGAGATCCTTATAGTAACGTTTGAGTTTCCTCGTTAAATAAGCAGATATAGTTAAGCAAAAGCTTAAATAAATGGCTATTTAGGAGCCCTTCCTAATGCGTTATTTTTATGAGCTACGATATTAAGCATCTTTTCTGTAGCAATTACTGCAGCAGCGGTCTGATCCGAGTCAACACCAACAGTAAAAAAACTAAACCTTTTCTTAGGGTCATTCCACCTAATTAGGGTTTCCACCAATGCCTCCGTTCTTCCGCCTGGCGGTATTCGAACACGATAGTCAGTTAATTGTGGAATCTGAATGTCATATTCAAGGACTGCTTCCTTTACCGCCTTCACAAAGGCATCATAGCCACCCTCACCAGTGGCTGAAGAAAATGATGTTCTCCCTTGGTATGAAACGGATACAGTAGCTTCTGGAGCTTCATCTGATGAAACATTAATCTTATAACTATCTATTTTCACTAGATGTTCTGCTGGAGTCTTTAAAACATCAGCAATTATCATTAATAAATCCTCAGGAACCACGGTATGTTTTTTGTCCCCAAGCTCTATAATCCTACCTAACACTTTATTTCTATTAGTATCGGAAAGATTAATCCCTAATTTATCTAAATTATGATCAAGAGAAGCTTTTCCAGATAGTTTTCCAAGAGCATAACGCCTTTCTCTTCCAAATCTATCTGGTGAAAGACTAGTTGCATATAAATTGCCCTTAGCATCACCATCAGCATGAATTCCAGCTGTTTGAGTAAATACATCGTTTCCGAGAATTGGAGAATTTTCGGCAATGTTTTTACCGCTAAAAGTCTCTACAACAGCAGATATTGAAGCTAATCGACTCTCATTAATATTGGTTTTGTAGTCAGTATGATCAGCAATAGCAGTAACAATTTCAGCTAGCGATGTATTACCTGCTCTCTCTCCTAGTCCGTTTACACTAGTGTGAATTCCAGTAGCACCACTTTGAATTGCAGCAATTGAATTAGCCGTCGCAAAACCATAGTCATTATGCCCATGGTAATCAAACTGAGTATTAGGCCAACCAGCAACCATTAAGGAAATAAGCCGCCTAACCTTATCTGGAGAAAGCACTCCCAACGTATCAGCAAGGAGAATTCGTGAAATTGGAAACTTTTGCAATTCATCCAAAATATCTGACACATAACTATACTTATCTCTAACCCCATTAGACCAATCTTCAAGATAAATATTAACCTGCAAATCTTTACTCAAAGCGTAATCAATAGTCTGGCAGATTCTTTCCCTATGCTTTTGTGCTGTTATACCTAATTGCTGCTGACAATGATGCTCTGAACCCTTTGCCAATAGGTTAATGCAACTACCACCAGCACGAAGGATCCAATCGACAGAACGCTCACCATCGCAAAAACCCAGCATTTCTATACGTTCAATAAGGCCTTCTTGACGAGCCCAATCCGTCACACGCAAGGCTCCTTCCAGCTCACCCTCTGAAACACGAGCAGACGCAATCTCCACGCGGTCAACATTTACATCTGTTAACAGAAGTCGTGACATATGAAGCTTTTCTGAGGGCGTATATGAAACCCCAGGAGTTTGCTCACCATCACGTAGTGTGGTGTCCATAACTGAAATGGTTTTCTGTTTCTTACTAGGCATATTATTCAAGTATAAAGATGATGAATTACCTAATTATATCAATAATTTATACGTAAAAAATAAGATTAATTTTAACTATTTAGATAGACAATTATAGTTGACAGACAAGATCATTGAAAAATAGATATGTCCATAAGACAACTAATTATCTATGGCATTAAACCTTAGTTTGTTTCTTGGCGGTCTTCAGCTAACGCGTAACACTCATATTCCAAAATACGTATATTTTCTTCTTGTCGTCTATAAAGCGGCATGCTCATATGCCAAGGCTCAGTAAATATCTCTGGATCTTCTACCGTTACATCATACTGCATATGATCTGGTCCTAACCGAGTATAACGTTCAATAACATGGAGCCCTTCACCATGGTAGTTACCGGAACGATCAAACCATGTTTCATCAGTAAAATGCACAACATCGACAACTAAAGTATCACCATCCCAATATCCACGGGAATCACCCATATACCATTGTATCGGACCTTCAGGGTGTTCACTGTTCATGTAAATATTGCGAATGCTATGAACCCACTCATACGTCATCACTATTTGATTCGGGGTTTGTATGATCTGAAAAGGATAAGGCATATAGGTAATCCTAGGCACGCCTACCATTTTACAATTAGCTTCTGGATCATCTGTAAGGCGGTTTTCATAATTAATTTGCCTTTTTTCAAGTGCAGAGGCTTGATAAGGCAAATCATTCCCTACAACAACCCCCTGACCTGCTGGCATACCCCATTGCGATGAATGATCTTGGATATCCCAAACGGCAGTATTTATAGCTTGCCATACGCCCTGTAGATCAGGGTTTCCATCTGGTGTACGTGGTACTGAATACTCCTGAGCATCAATACTCGATGAGAAAACCAAAAAACCAAGTAGATAAAAAGCTATTTTTTTCATTCTCTGTCAGGCCCAGCACCGGAAAATAATGTTCTACCATCTGAAAGCAACACTTCATCTCCTTCCATTTGTCTTGAACCATCACGAGAGGGAATACCATGAACTGTCACACCAATCCCAACAGGCAAGTCATCTTGCCGCCATCCACGCCGATAGAGTGCGTTACCACTACCGAATTCAACACGCCACAATTCAACCTCTCCAGCTTCATTCTCAACATCAACGTGAAGCCATGAATGAGGGTTACGCCACTCCATCTCGACAATATTTCCAGTTATTGTGATATCTGCAGTCATATCAAATTGCAATGCAACCGAATGATGAGTACGTGCACCAAAAGAAAAAAATAATAAGAATAATCCCACTAGAAATTTAGCTTTTAAGCCTTTATAAAAGATCATGGTTTCCACTCCAATTCTCTATTCTCTAGCTCCCAGGCAGCCCTCATTCTTCGTGCCTCATCGCCAGTAATGCCTGGGTAAATTTGATAGCCAACATTTCGATAGGTCTGAGAAGCAATATCATTACTTTCATAACAAGCCTCCTCCCATAATTCCATAGTAGGTTGGCGCCGATAAGCTAATGCTATAGTGAATGGCTCTGTATAGACGTCAGGATCTTCTAACGTAGCAGACCAATGAATCGTATCAGCATCTATTAGCGTGAAGCGTTCCTCAACAACCGCTTCATCTGTATAAAAACGCCCCCGCTGATCAAGCCAGGCTCGAGCATTTTGACTTTGCGTATTCACAACAAGCGTATTCCCTTCCCAACGCCCTACTGAATCGCCATTCCAAAGTTTAATATCTCGACCTATATGCGCACGATTATCTGTAGGTATGACTCTATAGGCATGAGCCTCTTCCGACTGTACCAATAAATAATTCTCATTCTGAATGAACTGATAAAGGCCAGTCATATACATGGTTACTGGGACACCAGAGAGTCGGCATATAGCATTTTGATGAACATAAGCAGGTCTGTTATATCTTCTTTTTGCCTCAGCCCATGGCTGAATTGGTACGAGCCCATCAATAGGACTCACCACAATACTTGGAGCCTCATTATCATCTCTTGTTTGAGGGTGAGCATGCAGGCTTTCATGCGCACGAGCTCGTCGACTCCACATACCTTGAAGGTTAGGCATTCCCCAAGCTGTTCTCGGAGGATCAAATTCAACTGAAGCTTCTAATGCACATAAATGAAAATTCATATGATTATCATCGGGGCATATGGACTCGGATAAACCCTGCCCTAGCACTGAACGCATAATAAATATGCAAGAAATCGCAACCAAAGCCTTACTGAGTTCATAAAATTTAGAATTACTCAATATTTATCTCCACAATTCTTAGCTGCAATATCTATTCTGAGGAAGTATGTGTCAACTATTCTAATATATAAAAATATATAAAAAAAATAACAAAGCTTATGCGATAAAATTTAGCTAATCCACCTCACCTGCATAAGGATTACCTTCACCCATAATGCGAAGGCCATCATCAACCTGATAATCAAGATCAGCCACGTTACACTCAATTTCTTTAGCCCAAAAAACAAGGTTTTTTGTTACCTCTTCTCGAGAACAGGGAGAAAATTCTTTCTCCTCACCATTCGGACCCCAAAGTTTTAGTTTTAGTGTTTCGCTCATAATAGGTCAGTCAAGTTCATTTAAGGTTTCCACGTATCTTAAACCGGCATCTTTGAGGGCAGACCTCATTTTAGAAATATCAAGCCCCAGTTCTCCTGCTGCTAATCGGGATCTTTTTTTACTTTCATTCTCTTCTCGCTTTATTCCTGCAGCATAAACTTCCGCAGCTTGTTCCCTTGGAACTACAACTACTCCATCATCATCAGCAACAATAACATCTCCAGGATTAATATTAGCACCAGCACAAACAACCGGGACATTAACAGAACCTAAAGTTTCTTTAACGGTCCCTTTAGCTGATATGGCTCTACTCCATACGGGGAATTTCATAGATGTTAAATCCTGAACATCTCGGCAACCGGCATCAATCACCAGACCAGCAATCCCCCTTGCTTTATAAGATGTAGCTAAAAGATCTCCAAACATTCCATCGTGGTTTTCGGCACTAACCCCAACAACAGCAATATCACCTGGCTGTGCAACCTCAGGTATCACATGTAGCATCCAATTATCACCCGGATGAGTAAGGGCAGTCACCGCACTTCCGGAAATACGAGCCCCTGAAAATATTGGACGCATATAAGGCAACATTAATCCCACCCTATTTTGCGCTTCATGGACAGTAGCTGTTCCCTGGTCACCCAACCCATGGATGATTGATGCTTCTGCTCGTTTAATATTCCGAACTACAAGATTGCTCATATCTAGACTCCTGGCCTATTCGCTTCTCTTTAGTAAAGCTTAATGCAACTCAGAGCAAACGTCATTGAGGTCTTAGTCGATCCACGTTAGAGTCGCCGATCATTTCATTAATATTAGCGATTTTTATCTTGAAACCTGCATTACAAAATATCCGAGTAGTAGAAATGACAGAAGCCCTGGCAGGGCCCTATTGCGCCATGATGTTGGGAGATCTTGGGGCGGACGTCACAAAAGTAGAACGACCCGAGACTGGCGATCAAGCGCGAGGATGGGGACCCCCATTTCTTGAAAGTGAAAGTGCGTATTTTTTATCTGTCAATCGCAATAAACGTAGTATAGAACTCAATATAAAAGACCCTGATGATCTATCTGTTCTTTATGGGCTTATTGAACAAGCTGACGTTTTCATTACTAACATTCCGCGAATGAGCTCACTAGCTAGGGCAAAAATTGACCCTGAAACGCTAAAAAAACTAAATCCTAAGCTTATTTATGCTGCTATAAGTGGCTATGGTCATACAGGGCCAAAAGCTAATCGAGGAGGCTACGATATTATTGCACAAGGGGAAGCTGGACTTATGACACTCACTGGTGAAACAGATGGTGGACCAATGAGATTTCCTACCCCCATGGCTGATATCACGGCTGGAATCTATACGACTATTGGAGTTCTTACCGCACTGTACGCACGAGATAATAAAGAAAATGGATCGCATGTTGGGCAATTTCTAGATGTATCCTTAGTGGATGCACAAACAACATGGCTAGCCAATCTCGGGGGAAGTTTTTTTGCAACAGGCGATCGCCCAGAACGGCTTGGAAACATCCACCCTACTGTAACGCCCTATCAACCAATGCAGGCAAGAGACAAAATGATCATCGTGGGGGTAGGAACAGAAAGGCTATGGGAAAAACTATGTTTTGCACTCGATCTTGATAACGACATAAAACAAGACCCTCGTTTTTCGTCCAATGCCGCACGCAATATGCATCGTAGTGAGTTAATAGAACTTTTAGAAGCAAAACTAATCACAAAAGATGCTGCAGACTGGGTAGAAGTTTTTGTAGAAAATTCAATACCAGCTGGGCCAATCAACTATCCTGAAGATACTCTAACTGATGAACATATTATTGCTAGAGATATGATAGTTGAGCTTGAACACCCATTATTAGGAATTGTAAGGTCAATTGGAAACCCAATACATCTTTCTGAAAATGGTCCAACATATCGACGTTATCCTCCGCGTTTAGGCGAACACAATGAAGAAATTCGTCAAGAAATAAAAAATAGGGTGTAAAAAGTGAGATATAACAAAGAAACCAGAAGAGCTTTTCTACGTTACTTAGCAAGCACTCCTCTATTAGGGGTAGCATCCAAGGTTTTCGCTCAATCTGAACATTTAATTGAGAATCCAGACCAAGCAGTAAATGTTTTTGACTTTGAGCTTATTGCAAAAAGAAACCTTAGTAATGCTCACTATACCTATCTAGCTTCTGGGGTAGATGACGGTTCAACCATTCGAGCAAATCGTGCTGGATTTGAAAAACTTCAGCTTAGAGTAAGAAGGATGGTCGATGTTAGAAATATAAACACAGAAGTTGAATTATTTGGGCAAAGATATGCTTCTCCTATAATCGTAGCTCCTTGCGGCACACAACAAGCTTTTCATATCGACGGAGAGCTTGCTACTGCAAAAGCTTCAAGCTCTAAAAATTTGTTGCAAATTCTATCTACGGTTAGTTCATATAGTGTCGAAGAAGTAAATTCTGTTAGAAATGATCCAACATGGTTTCAGTTATATGCAACCGAAGACTTGGATGTAACACGACAACTAGTGCAAAGAGCAACAAATGCAGGGTGTCCTGCTATTGCAGTTACTGTAGATCTTCCTGCAAGTAACCGGGAAGCATTAAGACGTTTTAGACGTAATACAAATGAAGAATGCTTAACATGTCATATACCTGGGTTTGAAAATGCTATAAAAAAACGTCCTATGTTTGACGGGATTGATACAAGCTCGTTAATAACTACCCGTGCTAGCAATTTAGATTGGGAATTTATGGATCAACTTAGAAGCTTTACAGACACTAAACTATTACTTAAAGGCATAGTCACAGCTGAAGATGCGGAGCTCGCATTTGAGCATGGTGCAGACGGACTTATTGTCTCTAACCATGGAGGAAGAGCAGAAAATAGCGGACGTGGAGCGATTGAATCCTTGCCGGAAGTTGTTAATGCAATCCAAGGGCGTATTCCAATTTTAGTAGATAGCGGTTTTCGGCGTGGAGTTGATATATTCAAAGCTCTTGCATTGGGAGCTGATGCCGTATGTATCGGCCGGCCATATCTTTGGGGGTTAAGCGCATACGGGCAATCTGGTGTTGAAGCTGTGTTAGACCTACTCCACAATGAGTTAATAATGATGATGCAACAAGCTGGCACTACTAATCTTGCTGAAATAAACAGGAACTACCTAGTTTCTTAAATATACCTAACGCATTATTTATTTTGTGGTTTCGTTATATTTTTAAGGTATTCCGAAAATTTAACACCAATTTCAGCATGTTCTAGGCCGTATTGCACCGTAGCTTTTAGGTATCCAAGTTTGCTACCACAGTCATAACGAGTCCCATCAAATGGCAAAACATAAACAGGTTCATCGTTAATCAAACTGCTAATGGCATCTGTTAACTGGAGTTCATTGTCTACTGAAAATTTTATTAAAGAGAGTTTTTTAAAGATTTCCGGCGTGAATATATACCTCCCAACAACAGCAAGATTACTAGGCGCATCCTTAAGTGCTGGTTTCTCAACAATTTTAGTCACACGGGATGCCCCAGAAGAGTCAACCTCTGTTGCAACAATTCCATACCTGTGGATATCTTCATCATGCACATACTCCACACCAAGAAGACTCGCATTATATAATTCAAAATATTTTCTCATCTGTTCTAAACACGGAATTTCACTATTTATTAGGTCATCAGCTAGATGTACAAAAAACGGCTCATTCCCAACAACTGATTGTGAGCAAAGAATTGCATGGCCAAGGCCTAAAGGCGCTCCCTGTCTAATATAAATACAAGCTATATTTGGAGGCACAATTTTTTTTACAATTGAGAGTAAATTATTCTGTCCAGACTCACTAAGTGCATGCTCAAGCTCTGGGTTACGATCAAAATGATTCTCAATACTTTGTTTTGAACTACTAGTAATAAAAACCAACTTTTCTGCCCCTGCAGCAATTGCTTCCTCAACTGCATACTGAATAAGAGGTTTATCAACAATTGGGAGCATCTCCTTAGGAGATGCTTTAGTTGCAGGGAGAAAACGGGCACCCCTACCTGCAACAGGGAAAACTGCGGTACGTATTTTTTTTGGAATCAAAGTAAAACTCCATCACTGAATCAGTTTAACAATATCGAACTAACCTCATAAAATTCTGACAAATCCTCATGCAGCATCTGATGGGCAATTAGTTGATAAGTTTTTCAAACTGAAACTTTTGAAGAGGCCTTATGCTTTCCCACGATTTACAGCTAGGACAATGCCAAAGGATTTTTTCGCTTTTATAACCACAGGTATTACATCTATAACGAGAACTTGAATGGGCAAGATCCCTTAATCCGCTTGTGATGCGTTCAATTGCTTTCTCTCTTGATGTATCGGAAAGATTAGCAAAATACTCTGCATCAACAAAAGTACCCAACACACTATCATCAATTATAAAATTTTTAACACATGTTTTAATAACTTGGGATTGTTGAAGATCAACTAAAACCGCAGCATATGCAATAACACCAGAGAGCGATGGATTATGATCAATCAGAGACTGTAGATATATTTCAAATTCATCTACTCGCCCATCCTTATGGTAGCAGTCAAATAATTGAGGCAAGACTTCTACCATCAATCGTGGATCTGCATCAAGAACTTGTTCATATAGCCCAAGGGCTTCAAGGTAGCCTTTTTCCTCCTGGGCTATAGCAGCCTTAATTAAAGCGCCACGAAATGCCCCAGAAACAGATCGCACAGAGCCTTTAAGATGCTGTCTTGCCAGTGCTAAATCTCCATCTAAACGAGCATTCTCAGCTAGCTCACAGTAATAGTGTGCAATTTCAGTAGATTTCTCACCAGTTAGAATCTCAAGTTCACGGTGGGTCTCAATTGCTTTATCCCACTCATGCTCACGCTCATATATATCTACAAGATTTTCGAGTGATGCTTCTCCGTGGGTAGAACTATTCCCTAATTCTAAAAACAATTTTTCTGCTCTATCAAAAAATCCTGCGCTAAGATAATCCTGGGCAAGTGAAAACTGAGCCTGATCTCGCTGCATTTCATTTAGACTAGGTCGTGCAAGCAAGTTTTTATGTACACGAATTGCTCTATCCACTTCACCACGACGACGAAATAAATGACCTAATGCAAAATGAGTCTCCAATGTATCATCATCAACTTTTGCCATCCGAACAAACAACTCTAGAGCTTCTTCTGTCTGCCTATTTAAAACAAGATTTAGACCACGCAAATAATCTGCATTTATAGCTTGGGGTGACGGCGGACCTGACTCTTTTTTACTTAAATGGCGAGCAAATAACCAGCCTGTAGCTGCCGCTATAACAAATAG
>JAQWRR010000094.1 GCA_029243585.1 Gammaproteobacteria bacterium | reverse complement strand
ACAGGGAGTGCACCGGATGAGGCTACTGCATCACTAGCTGGTCAGGCAGCGGTGCGAGGTGCAACTCCGTTGAATTTCAACCACTTTAAGATCCCTCTGCTAGAAAACCTTGTCAAACGTGCTATTAGAGATTCATGATCTGTAGGTGACCACCTACTAGTTATAAGTAAGATGGGAAGTAGAGGCCATCCTGAGTTTAGGTCGTCTACAGTCCTCCATTATGTCCACGATCCTATGTGTAGTTGGTGCTACGCTTTTGCTCCTGTTTGGGCAAGAGTGACTGATATGTTAAATGGTGCTATTGAAATTCGGACTGTGCTTGGAGGTCTTGCTCCCGATACTGCATTACCTATGCCTACTGATATGCGCCGCAGGATAAAGGGTACCTGGGAGCAAATAACAAATGTCGTACCTGGTATTGAGTTTAACCATGATTTTTGGACTGTCTGTACGCCCATAAGATCAACTTATCCTGCTTGCCGAGCTATTATTGCTGCGCGTGAACAAGGGGTAGAGCATGAGTCTACAATGATAGTTGCCGTACAGAATGCCTATTATCAAGAAGCTAAAAACCCATCATTACCTAAAACTTTGATTAGTCTGGCTGAACAGATAGGTCTAGATATAAAACGTTTTGAAGCCGTATTAGGTGGTCAGGAGTGTGAGGGCAAGTTACAGGAGGAGATAGCGCGTGCAATTAATCTAGGTGCTAGAGGATTTCCTGCTCTCATATTGCTAAAAGATGACGTGGCTATACATCTTAAGCATGACTACAATAATGCCCACATTACCTATGATCGTATTAAAGAAGGTTTAGGAGCTTTAGATCTACAGTTGCCTGCTAGCAAGGTTCAGTAAAGCTCGAGCTCTTTTAACCACAGGAACATCTATAACTTTGCCATTTAGTGAAGTTGATCCACGACCCATACTTTCCGCTTCTTCGAAAGCTTTTACAACTCTATGTGCATGCTCTATTTCTTTTTTTGATGGTGAAAAAGCATTATTAATTTCATCAATTTGTGCTGGATGGATAGCAAATTTACCTTTGAATCCACATTGTTTGGCTACAAGACTATTTGTCCTTAGCCCTTCCTTATTCTTAAACAGAAAATAGGGTGTATCCAATGCAGGTATTTCAGCGGCCCTAGCTGCAATACAAAGCTGGTTACGAGCAAACAAGACTTCAGACTCATCTTCTAATCGTTCTATTCCCATATCATGAGTGAAATCTTCCCCACCAAAAGCAACGCCTATTAGGCGTTCGCTAGAAAGGCAAATTTCATGGCAGTGAATGATCGCTTTGGCAGACTCTAGCCAAGGAATCATCTTGATATGACCTTCACTTAGTCCTGCTTTCTGTTCAAGGAGAGAAATATGGTCCGAGACTATTTTGATATCAGCTGGTGTATTAATCTTTCCAATGGATATCCCATAGATGTGCGGTCCTACTATGGCTGCCAAATCATCCAATGCCCACTTAGTGTCTAGAGAATTTACTCTTGGTACTATCGACACTCCTGATTTAGCAAGCTTTGGTAAGTATTCAGCAATCAGGTTACGTGCATTTTCTTTTTCGCCTGTGGGGACGGAGTCCTCCATGTCTGGCACAAACACATCTGGTTTAAAACCAAGTGCTTTATTCAGCATGTTGTCCTTATTTCCCGGGACGAAAAGCAAGCTACGTAGAGGGGTCACTTTAAGTTCAATTCCTTAATGAGAGTAAAGTTAAGTATGTTGTATGCGAAGTAACCACTACTTATTGTTCTAACCTATTGCTTTTATAGAAGACCTGCATTTCTTGCCCATCGGTATTTTGCGCCAAGTATGGCCACTGGCAGTTCTGTGGTGTAAGGACACGCTACTATCCCTCGCTCATAGAGATATTCTGAGGCTTCTTCAACCTCTACATCACCAACTAACGATGCTACGATTGGTTTATCAATGCCCTTGTCTCGACCTTCTTGGACTACCCGTGCACAGAGTTCCGCAAACACCATAGGTGGTGTAATGATTGTGTGCCAATACCCGAGTATGAGTGAGTGAACTCGGTCATCTTCCAGTCCAAGTTTAATGGTTTTTTCATAAGTTACAGGGGGTTCACCACCTGTAATATCCACTGGATTCCCGGAAGCGCCAAAAGGAGGAATAAACTTTTTGAAGGCTTCATCTAGATCATGGGGAAACTCCATTAAAGACAAGTCATTGTCGACGATGGCATCAGATAGCAGAACACCAGAGCCACCAGCACCAGTAATGATAACTATTTCGTCACCTTTAGGAGTGGGTAGCACCGGAAGACCACGTGCAAATTGAAGCATATCGTTAAGGCTATATGCTCTTATTACACCACTAGACCGTAAAACATCATCATAGATTTTGTCATTACCTGCCAGCGCTCCTGTGTGTGAGGCAGCTGCTTTTGCGCCCAGCTGAGTACGTCCAGCCTTCAACATAACCACTGGTTTTTTCTTAGAGACACGTTTTGCTACCTCGGCAAAGCTTCGACCATCTTTTAAATCCTCCGCATGCATTGCTATGACATCTGTATTGTCATCCTGTTCGAAGTAGGTAAGGAGGTCATCTTCATCTAGGTCAGATTTGTTTCCCAGTCCCACAATTGCGGAAACACCCATTTTTGTTGAGCGACTGTAGCCAATGATTGACATTCCAACGCCTCCACTTTGGGAGGAGAGAGCGGTCTTTCCCTGAACGTCATATGGAGTACAAAAGGTTGCGCATAGGTTTGCAGGGGTATAGTAAAACCCATAGATATTTGGGCCCATTATTCGCACATTGTTTTTACGAGCTGCTGCTAAAAGCTGGTCTTGTAACTCGTGCTCACCTACTTCAGCAAAACCAGAAGGAATCATTACAGCTCCTGGTATACCTTTCTCGCCTACCTCTTCCATAGCCGCTATGCAGAATTTTGCAGGGACGGCAAAAACGGCGACATCAATTTCCCCAGGAACATCTTTCACACTTTTATAAGCTTTTTTCCCAAGGATCTCATTCGCTTTTGGATTGATTGGATAGATTTCCCCTTGATAGCCACCGTTGATGATATTTTTCATCACTGAATTTCCGATCTTGCCTTCCCCGTCAGAGGCTCCTATGACGGCTACAGATCTGGGGTTCATGATGCTCTGCATAGACTTTACGATTTCATCTTGGCTAGGGCGATAGATGTCTTTCTGAGCTGAGAAATCAACCGAAATTAATGAATCGACCGCAGTTGCACCTTTTTCATTTGCAAGTACTGGATTTAGATCAATTTCCTGTATTTCCGGGAAATCACTAATAAGCTCAGATACCTTGACGATGATGGTTGTTAGTGCATCTCGATTTATAGCTTCGGAGCCACGCACCCCATCGAGTACCTCAGCTGCTTGAATACTATTAAGCATCGATTGCGCATCATCAGTCGTGGTTGGTGCTAGACGGAAAGTAATATCCTTAAGTACCTCTACAAGAATACCGCCAAGGCCAAATCCTACTAGTTTGCCAAAACTCGGATCAGTCACAGCTCCGACAATTACTTCTTGTCCATCCCCAGTAATCATTGCCTGAACCTGTACGCCTGTGATGTTTGAATCACTGCTATAAGCTTTAGCATTGGCAATAATATTGTCATAACCTGTTGTTACAGCTTCTGAGTCTGATAAGCCAACTAAGACGCCTCCGGCTTCCGTTTTATGAAGAATGTCAGGCGAAACAATTTTCATCACTACCGGATAGCCAATACTATTGGCTATAGCTGAAGCTTCCTCAGCGGATTTTGCTAATCCTTCTGCAGGTACTGGTATATCGTAAGCATCACAAACGGTCTTACATTCTGGTGCTGTTAGTGATGTACGGCCATCCGCTTCCACTTGATTTAAGACAGCGCGGACATCATCTTGCCGACTGGGCATTTTTATTCTCCTTAACAATTGGCAGCTCATAGAGCTGCTTAGTGAACAGGCTGTATTACTTACGACGTGGTGGTCGGGAAAAAGCACCTGCTTCTTTTAAATTATCAATCTCATTCGTTTCGTAACCAAGCACGTCACTTAAGATTTCATCTGTATGTTCGCCTAACAATGGAGACCTAGTTACCTCGACGGGTGAATCCGAAAGTTTGATTGGGCAGCCAAGGTTATACCATTTTCCACGTTCAGGGTGATCAAGTTCAAGATACATTTCGCGTAGCTTGACATGATCGTCGTTGGCTAAGTCTGTCGTGCTCATAACAGGGCCACATGGGACATCAATCTCGTTAAGAATTTCCATTAGTTCGCGTTTTGTATGGTTACTCGCAAAGTCTGTCAAGATATCCCACATTTCACTTTGGTTTGCACGCCTATTCTCAATTTTTTCAAAACGAGGATCGTTAATTAAATCCTCGCCACCAATCCGATTTGCTAATGCCTTCCAAACATGTTCCTGAACTACTATGTACAGGTAATCGTTTGATCCTCCTGGCTTACACTGAACAGCATTTCCCAACTGCCCACCGCCTGAGTCATTACCGGCTCGAGGTGTAAAGTCCTCAAATTCCTGACGTCCGTATTCCGGTAATGGTCCACGCGTAAGTCTTTGGTGATCACGCCATTTCACTCGTGTTAGATTCATGACACAGTCCATCATTGCACATTCAACATACTGACCACGACCAGTTCTTTCTCGTTGAAGAAGCGCGGCAAGAATGCCAGCCATCAAGTGGACACCCGTTCCTGAGTCACCAATCTGTGCGCCCGTTACAACAGGCGGGCCATCAAAAAGCCCAGTTGTGCTCATTGAGCCACCCATAGCTTGGGCTACATTCTCATAGGCCTTAAAGGCTGCATATGGACCTTCAGAACCAAAACCCTTTATTGATGCCATGACAATACGCGGATTAATTTTTTTAACATTTTCCCAATCAAATCCTAATCGCTCCAGAACACCAGGACCAAAGTTCTCCATAAGAACATCACAGGTTTTGACAAGCTTTGTAAAAATTTCCTTCCCTTTATCATTTTTAAGGTTTACCGTGATTGATCGCTTGTTGCAGTTAAGCATTGTGAAATAAAGGCTATCTGCATCCGGGATATCTCTTAACTGTCCACGAGTTGCGTCACCCACCGGTGACTCTAGTTTAATAACGTCTGCACCAAGAAAACCCATAAGCTGGCTGGACGTAGGACCAGCTTGTACGTGAGTCATGTCAAGGATTCGAATGCCAGAAAGGGCCTTATTAGAGGTCATAGTAAGTAATTTCCTAATTCTTTAGTTAGTTATGTAGATGAACCGTACGCAGCATTATTTCTTTTTTAATTTGCTTTGTGGATTCAGGTTTCCGATTCTGCCGCTCTCACTGCCAGCAGCTGGGTTGATAGCTGCATTGACGAGTGTTGGTTTGCCAGAGTCCATGGCCGTATCAACAGCTTGCTTCAGTTCTTCAGGGGTAGTTGCATGTACGCCAATCCCACCAAATGCTTCCATCATTTTATCGTAGCGTGAATCAGTAACGAAACGAGTCCATGCTGGATCTGAGCTTTGCTCGTTAACGTCTGTTCCACGATAGATTCCACTATTGTTGAAAATAACGACACAGACAGGCAAGTTGTAACGACAGATAGTCTCTATTTCCATGCCAGAAAAACCGAAAGCGCTGTCTCCTTCGATGGCCAATACTGGCTTACCAGTCTCTACAGCGGCAGCAATGGCAAATCCCATGCCAATACCCATGACGCCCCAAGTACCCACATCAAGCCGTTTTCGAGGGTTATACATATCGATAATTCCGCGTGCAAGATCAAGCGTGTTAGCGCCTTCATTAACTAATATTGCATCAGGACGTTCCTTTATAACTGTACGCAAAGCACCGAGGGCACCGTGAAAGTCCATCGGGAAGTTATCGTTCATTAGTCGCGGAGCCATTTTGGCAATATTTGTATCTTTCTTTGTTTTAACAGCGTTAATCCAATCCGTTGGTGCCGTAGGTAAATTAGATTTAAGGCCTTCTAGCATGGCCGATACACAGGAACCAATGTCGCCTACTATTGGCGCTGCGATTTCCACATTCGAATCCATTTCTGTAGGTTCAATATCGACCTGTATAAACTGTTTTTTTCCGCCCCAGGGTTTTCCCTTACCCTGTGAAAGCAGCCAGTTAAGGCGTGCGCCTATTAGCATCACAACGTCGGATTCTTTTAATACCAAAGAGCGTGCTGCGCCCGCGCATTGGGGATGGGTATCGGGGAGTATGCCTTTGGCCATGCTCATTGGTAAAAAAGGAATCCCAGTCTTTTCAACTAGAGATCGAATGGCATCATCTGCCTGAGCATAGGCTGCGCCTTTACCAAGAATAATTAATGGCCGCTCAGCACTTTTTAGTAATTCAAGGGCTCGCTCGACGGATTCAAGAGCGGGAATTTGAGCTGGTGCAGGGTCAATAACTTTAATTAGTGATTGACTTCCCTTCT
The DNA here is from genome assembly GCA_029243585.1 of Gammaproteobacteria bacterium. Lineage (GTDB taxonomy): Bacteria > Pseudomonadota > Gammaproteobacteria > Steroidobacterales > Rariloculaceae > UBA6522. Next base: position 39,137 of record JAQWRR010000094.1, on the reverse strand, counting down.
CGGCATCCATTACTTGTCCGAAAAGTTTAGCCGGGAGATCAAGATAAACTCCGCCAGGTCGCCCTGAAACAGCAGCACGGATTGCTCTTGCTACGCCAATACCTATGTCCTCTGCATGCAGTACGCGAAAGGCTGCTTTGCAGAGGGGTTTAGCAATAGCTAACTGATCCATCTCTTCATAGTCCCCTTGCTGAAGGTCGACGATTTCCCGTTCGGATGAGCCTGAGATTAGGATCATTGGAAAGCAATTAGTCGTTGCATTTGCCAGGGCGGTTAGTCCATTAAGGAATCCAGGAGCAGAAACCGTAAGACAGATTCCTGGGCTTTTGGTGAGATAGCCGGCGATGGCTGCTGCATTTCCTGCATGTTGTTCATGGCGAAAGGCAATCACGCGTATACCTTCAGCTTGAGCCATACGTCCAAAATCAGTAATGGGAATGCCGGGCACGCCATAGATTGTTTCTACCCCATTGAGTTTCAATGCGTCAATGATGAGATGAAACCCATCAGTTTGTTCACACTGGTCTTCAGTCATTTCTGATTCACTAAGCTTTTCTGCAGGAACGCTTACCATGAGATGCTCCGTTTAAGTTATTCCAAATAATCTACGTAGTTGTCAATATGCTCAGCTAAACCGAAACAGTGCTCATATACAAGCCGCTCGGCTAGTTCAGTGTTACGATTTTCTATAGCCTCAATGATATGCATGTGATCAATGATTGAACGTTTCATGCGATCACGCTCCGTAATTGTTTGAGCGCGAATAGCACGCATATGGACAAATAGGGTGTCAGACATTTCCTTGAGCAACTTATTTTTGCTCAATGCAATAATGTTTTGATGAAAATGAATGTTTGTATTTGAATATTCATCTATTCGGGCCTCAGCTCCCTGTGCCGTTTCAAAAGTGACAAATAATTTTCGTAGCTGAGCTATTTCTTCATCTGTTGCTACTTTTGTTGCTAACCGTGCAGCCATGCCTTCGAGTGCTGCCCAGACAGAAATAATCTCAAGTATTTCATCTTTCGTTTTGCGTACCACGAAAGCCCCACGACGGGGTACTGTTTCTACAAGACCTTGCTGTTCTAGTCTTGAAATGGCTTCACGAACAGGGGTGCGGCTGACACCTAAGTCTTCTGCAAGGCGCCTTTCATCAAGTCGTGGAGGCTCATCACCCGTATATATATCCATGGTCATGATCGCATCCCATAAAGCTCTGTATACCTTTTCCTTCAATACGACGGAGCTTTGCACGGGACTGAGATGCAATTTAGTAGCAGCCATAGATAGTGTCTGTTCTTTTTATTAGATAAAAGTGTTAACTGGTATACCGTATACCAAGCTTTATTCTTGGGCAAGCAAGTTCTACGTTTCTAGTCATACTGTTAGCACGATTTTCCCAAAGTGAGCACTGTTTTCCATGATTTGATGGGCTTCTGCTGCTTTTTCTAAGGGTAATACTTGGTGAATCAGAGGTTCGATATCTCCCTTTGCAAGAAGGGGCAAAACATCATGGCTGAATTGTTTTGTAATGCTAGTTTTTTCTTCTACTGGTCTTGATCGAAGCACTGAACCAAGAATCTGTTGGCGCTTTACCATTAGAGGAGCTAAGTTAATCTCAGACTTATGACCACCCATTAAGCCAATAATGACCAATCTCCCACCTACAGCGAGACATCTAAGATTCTGGGTAAGATAACCGCCACCAATGTGGTCCAGAATAACATTGACTCCTTTTTTCTTTGTTAAGGTTCGGACAGCATCTGCGAAATCATCATTTTTATAGTTAATGACATGATTTGCTCCTAATGCCTTAACCCGCTCAATTTTGCCAGGAGAAGCTGTCACGATTATTGAGACTTCGGGCATTAATTTTTTGCATAGTTGAATGGCAGCTGTATTTACACCCCCACCCCCACCATGAAGAATCGTTGTTTCGGCGTTTTCTAAACGTCCGAGCATAAAAACATTGAGGTATGCGGTGATGTAAGTCTCACAAACACAAGCGGCCTCCTCAAAGGTCATTGACTCAGGAATTCTTATTAAGTGATCTGCGTAGGCAGTGGCATATTCTGCATACCCACCACCCCCAACTAGAGACATTACTCGCTCCCCAATTTCGAAGCCCGCAACATTGGAGCCCAGTTCGTCGATAATGCCAGCCACCTCTAAACCTAAAATTGGGGAGTCTCCCGGTGGTTGGTTGTAATTTCCCTCTCGTTGGATGATATCCGCACGGTTGATTGTGGTTGCTGATACTTTAATAACAACCTGGTCTTTTTCTGCAGTAGGTTTTTCAGCATCACCTATCAGTAATACGCTGGCATCCCCAAATTTTTCTTGTAGTATGGCTTTCATAATCATCCTCAGTGTTTGGCGCCTGTATCCTAGCTAATTAGAACTCTTTAATCCTTATTTAATTGGCTTCTATTTTCAGGTTTTATACTTATAGTATCGAGCAGGTTCTTGTCTAAATGACTCTTTCTAAGTGATAAAAGTTCATAATGGGTGTTGTTTCGAAGAGTTGTCGCTATTTTGAGTACAACTCTAAAAATAAATAGGAGATTGTGATGCGTGGGTTTTATCTGTTTTTATCTGGGGTTTTAGTGACAGTTGTTACTCAATTTGCAATTGCCCAGAGCCAAAATCAAGGCGTCGTACGCATGAATCATGTAGGTATCAGTTCTCCAAATCTTGAAGAGACTATTAGCTATTACACGGAAACCTTAGGCTTCCCAGAAGCATTTAGGGTTGCTGATGATCAAGGAGATGTAGCACTAGTTTATGTTCAGGTAAGCACAAACTCATTTTTAGAGCTACAAAGATCAAACGAGCAACGCCCGCCAGGAATTAGTCATTTTGGTGTAGTTGTAGAGGATATGGATGATGCGATCGAGATGTGGAGAGGGCGTGGACTAGAGGTTGAGGATCCCAGAGTCAGCGGCACCAAGGCTGTGCTATCAAATATTTATGATGCAAATGGGATACGTATGGAATTACTGGAATTACCAGCGGGTTCTGCTCATGCTCAGGCAACCGCGCGTTGGCGTTCGCAGTCGGCAGCTGCGTGGCGATAGTTAACCTCAGAATAAAACGGATGCTGACTATTCATATTGAGAGATGTGTTTTTTTTATTATAATTTCCTGGATTCCCTTTGGTTGTTCTGAGACATTGCCGCCGCCAGTTCATCAGGCGACAGGTATCAAGATAGGCGAGGTCACAGATAGCGAGGTCATCGTTTGGGCTCGACTTACACGCAATGCGGCACGAGTTGTTTTTGGTGCTCCAGTGCCGGATACCTTATATATCCATCCAGATAGTGGTGATCTTGTTCAAGATCCTATTTGGCCTGCAACGCCATCCGATTGGACTCCCGTAGTTGAGTATCCAGAGGGGGCAACCTTAGAAACTATTGAGGGTGCAGTGCCAGGTATGGAGGGCGAAGTTCGGGTTCTTTACCGAGAACTTGGTATGGCTGAGTGGGAAACCACCCAATGGGATGCAGTTAATCCCGTCAGGGATTTTACAAAACAGTTTCACATAATGGGGCTGAGATCTTCAACAGAATATGAATTACGGGTAGAGGGGCGTGCGTTTGGTGGGGTTAGCGCAAGTTCTGTTTTGGATGGAACTTTTAAAACTTCGCCTCTGTTAGAAGAGCCTGCTCGAGTGGTTTTTGTGGCTACTACAGGACAGGCCTACCCAAACCAGGATGCAGAAGGCGGTGGCTTTAGAATGTATTCGGCGATACTTGATTTATCGCCTAGTTTTTTTGTGCATACAGGCGATATCCTTTACTACGACCAATGGGCAAAAAATATTGACCTAGCTCGTTGGGGTTGGGCCAGAATGTTTAGCCTTCCCACCAACTTTGCTTTCCATCAAAAAGTGCCAAGTTACTTTATGAAGGATGATCATGACACTTGGTCTAACGATAGTTGGCCTACTCAGGATAGTCGTTTTATGGGAGATTTTACTTTTTCGCAGGGACAGTCTGTTTTTTTGGAACAAGTCCCGATGGAAGATTTAACCTATAGAACGTTTCGGTGGGGGAAGGATCTTCAGATTTGGTTGGTAGAAAACCGTGATTACCGTAGCGCTAACATAGACCCAGATGGACCTGAGAAAACAATTTGGGGTGTAGAGCAAAAAGCGTGGTTTATGAATTCTGTTAGGGAATCAAATGCAACTTTTCGGGTTCTTATTAGTCCAACCCCCATGTTAGGTCCTTACAATGAAGGCGAGATAGACAACCATACGAACATTGAAGGTTTTTTCCATGAGGGAGAGGAAATTCGTGAATTCTTATCCTCCCAGGACAACATGGTAGTTATCTCGGGTGATCGACATTACCAGTATGTTATTGAGGATTCTTTGACCGGCGTAAGAGAATATGCCACTGGACCTTCTACTGACGCTCATGCACGTGGTTGGAATGCTAGCGATATCCGTCCGGAACATCGTTACCTTAATATCGTTGGAGGGTTTCTCTCAGCAACCGCAGAGCGTCTTGAGGGAAGGCCTACACTGACCTTGCGTCATCACGATGTTGATGGGTTGGTTCTAAATGAAGATATTCATGTTGCTGAGTGATTTATTGAAGATCATGTCTTGCTCTAGCTGGTAGCGGGCTCCGCATCATGTACTATACGGTTCAAATAAAGAGTTAAACGAGGGTCCTCTTAGCATGAGTAATGAATCTCCAGAGGTTGCTAGTTCTGATAAGAATTTTAATTCCTTAGAACTCCCATCAATGACCCCGGCGAATCTGATTCGTCAGTTCGGACCTGGGATGATTTTAATGATGACTGGTATAGGTACCAGCCACCTTGTGACAGCTCCTGTGGCAGGCGGTCGTTTTGGTTACGCTTTGCTATGGTGCATACCCATTGCATATATCTTCAAGTATTACGGTTTTGAGATGGCTTTTCGCTTTACTCATGCCACGGGACGTAGCATGTTGGATGCTTACGCTACAGCCTGGAAAAAAATCCCAGTTTGGTATGTCCTTATAACAACAATTATCCAATCGGGAATTGGGCAGGCTGGACGATTAATTGCAGCAGCGGCTGTCCTGTTTTATTTATTTCGAGAATTTTTTGGCGTGGACATTCCAGGTTTAGGGGATGATCTTGAGTTAGGGTTCTATGGTTTGATAATAGGTATTAGTTCGGTATGGATTCTCCTCAATGGAAAATATGAAGCAGTCGAGCTAGTTACAAAGGTAGCAGCAGGTATTTTACTAATTTGTAGTTTGGGTGTGTATGTTGTGAGCCCAGCTCCGGTTAGCGAGTTTGTACATTTTTTCCAGCTCGATACTCCCGAGGGGTCTTGGCTAATAATTGCTTCATTTTTGGGTTTATTACCTACTGGTATAGACGTTTCATTACAGGCTTCGGAATGGGGTAAGGCCAAGAAAGTTGGAATGGGTCGGATTCGTCAACAGCTTGAGGATGAAGGTATTGCGCCACGCTTTAATGCATTCTCCAGTGCTAAGGAAGATCTTTCTATTCATACAAAACTTATGCCTCCCCATGCTTTGGAATACTGCAGAAGGTGGTTCAAAATTGGATTGATAGATTTTCGTGCAGGCCATGTGATCTCATTTTTCCTTGTTTGTATCTTTTTGCTTTTGGCGGCTGTTTGGATGTTTCCAAGTGAGGTCCAAGGTAATGCTGTGATGGGTGAAATAGCCCGAATCTTCACAGATAGTGTTGGTCCTGGAATGATGATTGTATTTTTAGTTGGCGCTATGGCAGCGACCTATTCAACAGCATTTAATTATTTTGACGGATGGCCAAGGGTTGTTGGGGCCTGCTGCCGTAACCTTTTTAAGGCTACTGCAAATCGTTCTGGTACAACGAAAGAGGAGCTAAGTTCAGAGGATCTGAGTTGTTGGTATTCTGAGTACAACATATATCGCTTGAGCATGGTTTTCTCCTTGATAACGTCAGCAACATTTATTTTGTTTGTCCCTCGTCCAGTATTTCTAGTGCTCGTAGCTTCTGCGCTAGCTTACTTTGTTGCTCCAGTGATTTTTTTCCTAAATCTGTATTATTGCTTCACTGTAATTCCTAAAGATGATAAAACTTTTTATCCCTCTGCTTTTGCGAAGTGGTTTGGTTGGTTTAGCCTGATTGTATTTACAGGGCTTTCCTTAGTCTTGATTTGGCAACAGTTGATTCCAAGGGTAGTGGCGTTTTTTGGTGGTTAGCCCATTTTCTAAAAACCTTAAAAATACCATGCTTATCGTTTAGTATGCGCGTCCAGTGTGCGCAGTTCTAAATCTAGTTAAGGATTGTTTTTGTTTCAGAATTTAAAACCTTTGCCTCCAGATGCAATCATTGGCGTCATGGCTTTGTTCCGTGAGGATGATGACCCTAATAAGGTTGATCTCAGTGTTGGCGTATATCAGGATGATAATGGAAATACGCCAATTCTTGAGGCCGTTAGAATTGCTGAGCAACAGATTCTTCAGGAACAAAGCACCAAATCTTACGTTGGAATAGCTGGAAACATAGGGTTTAACGAAAGAATGGAAATGATGCTCTTTGGAGAGAGTCATCCCGCCCTAAAAGCTGGCCGAATTTCTTCAGTTCAGACACCTGGTGGTAGTGGTGGGTTGTGTGTTGCTGGCCACTGCGTTGTTCGAGCTAAACCAGATGCTAGGGTATGGTTAAGTGACCCATCTTGGCCAAACCATTTGCCGTTACTACGACTATCAGGTTTGAATCTTGAGCAGTATTCCTACTATGACTATGAGAACCATTGCATTAATTTTGAGGCAATGACGGAAAAATTTAATACATTAGTTTCTGGTGATTTAGTGTTGCTCCACGGGTGTTGCCATAATCCTTGTGGCGCGGACCTTTCTCAGGATCAATGGAATTTCCTTGTAAGCCTTTTTAAGAAGCGGGGTATTGTTCCGTTTATTGATTTAGCCTATCAAGGCTTATCTGAGGGGCTAGAGGAAGATGCCTATGGCGCCCGGTTAATGGCCGAACAGTTGGATGAGGCTATCGTTGTAACCTCATGCTCTAAAAACTTGGGGTTATATCGTGAGAGGGTAGGGATGATAAGCCTCATATCTAAGGATGCAGAACAAGCAAAAGCAGCGCAATCCAATCTAGGTAATGTGGCAAGGGGTATCTATTCTATGCCTCCTGACCATGGGGCAGCAGTAGCTGGAAGAGTATTGAGCGACCAAAAACTTTATCAACTCTGGGTGAAGGAACTTGGTGAAATGAGGATTAGACTTAATGCTTTTCGAAAGCTTTTTGTTGAAAAAATGGAAGAAAGGAGTGCGCCGCGAGATTTTTCATTCATCGCGCATGAAAGAGGTATGTTTTCTTTTCTTGGCTTATCTCGCGAGCAGGTTATTCGGTTACGTGAGGAATTCCATGTTTATATGGTGGAGTCGAGCCGGATCAATATTGCGGGCCTTAACAAATCAAATATTGATTATGTGGCAGATTCTATTGTTGCTGTTCTTTAAGACCTTCTTAGTTGCCTGATGGCAATGCTCCCCCCACCTTACAATCGGCTGCTTGTCCCAATTTATTTGCCATCTCTTTTGATGGCTGTGTCCCACCAAGCGATACTTTTATTATTGCCGCTTTACGCTCTTGAGCTGAGCGGTAGTGTTTCATTTGCAGCCTTGATAATGGGTTTACGGGGATTTGGTGTCTTTCTTTTTGATGTGCCTGCAGGCGTTTTAGTTGGCAGACTGGGTAGCAAGTTAGTTCTTTTTGGTGGATTGGGAACACTTTCGATAGGTATGTTTTTATTAGCTATAGCCACGGAGTATTGGGTTGTAGCATTAATAGTTATTGCGTTAGGCGCTGCACATGCGGCATGGTTCCTAGGTTGGTTATCACATGTTACAGCTACTTGTTCGTCTAATGAACGTGGTCGTGCAACATCAGTAGTGGCGGGCATACAACGTTTCGGAGCATTCATAGGGCCATTGGTAGGTGGAGTGATTGCACAGGGGTTTGGGTATCAGACCGCTTTTTTTGTGGGCGGGCTGATTGCTGCTGCCGCCGCTATTCTCTCATTCCTATTTACAAACAATACTCATAAACCTAGTACAACAGATTCGAATTATATTAAAACTATCGGGAAGATCTTCAGATCAAATAAACGAATCTTGTCAACGGCTGGTTCTGTGGCGCTTATATTCCAGTTTATGAGGGCTGTACGACAGTTACTCATACCGCTCTTTGGTGTAACAGTGGGGCTAGATGCGGCTACTATCGGACTAATCTATGCTCTTTCAGCGGCTGTCGATATGTCGATGTTTTATCCTGTTGGGGTTGTTATGGACCGATGGGGTAGAAAATGGACAGGTATGCCTAGCGTATTATTTTTTATAACTGGTTTTATAACGCTACCTTTTTCGCAAGGATTCTATTCGTTACTTTTGGCTGGAGTTTTGCTTGGCTTTGCAAATGGTCTAAGCGTAGGTCTTGTGCAGATCATAGGTATGGATTTAGCACCTATGAATGCTCGCGGCGAATTTCTTGGTATTTGGAGGCTTATCAGTGATGCGGGCTGGGCAGCAGGACCATTGCTAGCAGGAATCTTGGTTGATATAGCAAGCCTTTCAGTAGTGAGTTTTTCAACGGCTGGTTTAGGCTTGTTTGGCGGGCTAATATTTCTAGTAATGGTGCCAGAAACACTTAAGCTCTCAAGGGACCGCAATGCAAATGGATCCTAGCTTTATACCTTGAATATTGCGTGCTGCATTATCACTAAAACACCATGATTTTTTTAGGAATACGATAGTGACCCTGATATAGGGGTTTGACGATTGTATTCATATAGATCTAAGGCCTGTCGGGCTACTTTCTCAGTATCGTATGGCCCAGTCCAATTATAGCGTTCATCATGCCAATACCAGCCTGCCGGCCAAGGCTTCTCCGCATGCTTTGTTATATACCAGGGTGAAGCCCAATATCTTGGATTTCGCTGTTGCGACATAATTTTTTATCTAAACTCATGCCTAAGGTTTACAGGCAATTTTTTTATTAAATATTAAACGGTCTTAGAAAATCCCGTAGTCTATTATTTCTTCAAAGTAGCCATTTACCGTAAGGGTTACCACTACTGGAAATTCATTATAGTTAAGCCAGTACCAACCGTGTTCGCCAGAAAACGGTGCAACTAAAGAACCATCATTACCAGATCCTTCCTGATGCTCTTCGTAACGCACCCAAAATTCCGTACCAAACTCGGGGCTGTGTCCATGGAAGTCAGAATAAATATCACCTTGATCAACCTCCCAGGAGTAAAGAATGACTTTTCCTTCTTCAAGTAGGGTCTTTATCTCAGTTTCTTCTTCCGCCCCGATTGGAATTTGAAGAGTTCGTGTTTGATGGGCCATTGTTTCATCTTGGTGTATTGCAGGGTTCGGTAGTGGAACTGGATCTCCAAAGTCTGGGATTTCAACCTCTGTTACTCGCTCATTACCGCCAATAACATCCGTGATCTCAATCGTACGGGTAGGCGCAGAATTCATTGCGCTGAGCCCTAAGAGTCCTCCCAGGCCCAGGGGATCAATGTCATATTCTGCCGGCAGAATAACTGCAATTAATAGTAGTGCTCCTACCACTGCGGCAATAAAAACACTTCTTAATAAATTCTTATTTGATCCGGATTGTGAGGATTCAGACATTTTTCAATTCTCTTTAATTTAGCGTTACGCCATAGTGTGACACGACCCAACGGATGGGCCAACTATGAATTTTAGGTATTTTCTGTTTCTATAACTGAAGAAGACGTTCGCTCTATATCAGGAGGATATAAACTACGACTAGCCAACCATTCTTTTACAGCCGGTCCTGTGCCCCTTTCCCATGGCCTGAGTTTTTCAATTGCTACTTCTTTATAGGACGTAAGCTCTTCATCACAAAGCTTAATTTTTCCTGCCCCACCAGTTAAGTGAAAGGCAAAAATAATTTGTCCCATTTGATTGAAAGGATAAGCCCCTAAGTAGCTAGTAACATTTGCCTTGATTCCAATTTCTTCTTGGACTTCACGAACGATCGCATTTTCTGGCTTTTCATCCATCTCTAAAAATCCAGTTACTAGGCCGTACCAGTCTTTTGGCCATCCATGGCTTTGCACGAGAATGACCTGACCGGCGCGTTCTACAATACCTGCAACGACAGGTGTAGGGTTTCCCCAGTAGACGAAGCCACATGATTCCAGAGGACATGCCTTACGAATTAAACCGCCCAATGATTGGTCTGTTAGTTTTGTTTGGCAGGATGGACAATATTTGTAGCTAGCCTGACTCATAAAAATATTTTTCCGTATTTTTTGAATGGCCATACTAACTGCATATGCGCAGAATTTTTAGTTCTGAAACGCTAACATACGGTGATGACAAACATACCAATATGTAGAGCGCCAGATTGGGCTACACGCAAACCTGTTTTTTCTCCACCAGCAAATGCTTGCGATGCACACTGCCACATTTTTGGTCCAGGAGATAAATATCCTTATGCAGTAGGGCGAAGCTATACACCACCGGATGCACCGCTTGAACAATTTAAAAAACTTCAGTCAATCCTAGGTCTTGAACGAGCTGTACTTGTAAATGCCAGTTGTCATGGAACAGATAATTCGGTGATTCTTGATGCGATTGCGCAAAGCGATGGCCAATACCGTGGAGTGGCTAATGTTGACGATTCTTTTTCAGATGAGCAGTTTGAGCGTCTTCATAACGGTGGAATTCGTGGTGTGAGATTTAATTTCGTAAAGCACCTGGGGGGAACCCCAGATATGGGAGTTTTCCATACTATTGTAAGTCGTATTAAGCCGTTGGGTTGGCATGTAGTGCTTCATTTTGATGCGGCAGATCTTCTACAATTTGAAGCGCTTCTAGATTCCCTTCCTGTGCCTTATGTAATTGATCACATGGGACGGGTACCTACAGGGGATGGACTAGATCAGCCCGCGTTTAGTCTTCTTTTAGAGGCTGCGCAGCGGGAGAATTGCTGGGTGAAGATTTGTGGTGCTGAAAGAATATCTACTATGGGGCCACCATTTACTGATGCGATACCATTCGCACAAGCTCTGCTAGAGGTATCAGAGGATCGCATACTTTGGGGAACTGATTGGCCTCATCCAAATATAACTAGAAGTATGCCCAATGATGGTGATCTTGTTGATCTAATACCGCTTTTGCTCCCTCAGCAACATCTTCAGAAAAAAGTATTAGTTGATAACCCTGATCGTTTGTATAACTTTGGTTAAAACCGTTACGCTTATTTAAGGGTTTTATTTGCTTAATTTTTGATTGTAAATAATTGCTATTAGGTAAAAAGACGGCCTTCAAAAGAAACGCTTTTTATAAGAGCATAGACTTGTTGTCCTTCGCATAGTTCCAGTTCTTTAACGGCCTCGCGAGTTATTCGTGATCGTAGATGTTGTCCTCCAACATCTAGTAAAAGCTCTGAAAATGCAGATTCCCCAGTCTCTATGCTTAACAGTCGAGCAGTCATGATGTTACGGATGCTTAGATGAGAAGGACGTTCAGTGGCTATTGCCACCTCTTTTGCTTGCACTCGCAGTCTTGCTTTAGTTTCAGGTTCAATGCTAACGGCAGGTATTTTTAGTGTTTCTTCTCCAACAAGAAGATGTGTCATACCTTTTTTGGTAGGGCCAACTGTTGCTTGTAGAAGCGCCCCTGCCTCTAGGCGACCAGTTAAAGGCCAGAGATCAGCACGCTCAAGAATTTCCCCAATTTCTCCGCTTGCTATGATGCGACCAGAGGACAATAGAACCATTCTTTGTGCTAAATGAGTTGCTTCATCAATATTATGGGTCACATAAAGAATTGGAATTTGGAATTGGTTAGCTACATTTTTTATGTATGGAAGAATTTCTGCCTTACGTTTTAAATCTAAGGCAGAAAGAGGTTCGTCCATCAGGAGTAACTGAGGACTTCTCAATAGCGCTCTACCCATTGCAACTCTTTGCTGTTCTCCACCAGACAGGAAGTTTGGATAGCGGTGAAGTAGAGGTTGTAAGTCCAGTGATTTGATGGTCTCACTGAAACCAATGGTTGTTTTTTCGTTTAGGCCTTTGTGGGCCCGTTTAAGAGAATAATAAAGATTATCTTCTACAGTTAAATGTGAAAATAGTCGACCATCTTGAAACACATAGCCGATTTTTCTTTCATAGGACGGGATAAAAACCCCATTTTTCGTATCCTGCCAAATCTCATTTTCATAGGATACGAAACCAGTAGCCCGATTCTCTAACCCTGCAAGAATGCGTAAGAGGGTAGTTTTACCCGCACCACTTGAACCAAAGATGGCGGTTATACCGTTTAGTTCTAGTGTCTCTGCGGAATCAAATAAAAAATTATCGAGTAACAGGTTAGATTGAGTTGTTAGTTTAGCCACGAATCAGATCCTATTAAATGGAAGTCGACGATTAAATATATAGACTCCCAGCAATACAGAGAAAGAGAAGATTAGTAATCCTAATGAAAGTATATGCGCTTGTTCATATGACAAAGTTTCCACATGTTCATAGATCGCAATTGATATCACCCGCGTAGACCCAGGAATATTACCGCCCACCATTAGCACTACGCCAAATTCACCTAGCGTATGAGTAAATCCAAGGATAATGGCAGTGACATAGCCTCTTATAGCCATTGGAGATGCAACACTAAAGAATGCGTCTAGGGGCTTTGCCCCTAGTGTTGCCGCCGCTTCTAAGGGAGCTCGACCGACCCCTTGGAACGAGTTCTGCAGCGGTTGTACTACAAAGGGAAATGAGTAAATGACGGATGCTATTACCAGACCTGAGAACGAGAATGTAAGAGCGGAATCAGTTAGTTGTACCCAAAAACGCCCTATAGGGCCTGCCGGCCCAAGCAGAATCAGCAAGTAAAACCCAAGTACGGTTGGTGGTAAAACCAAAGGTAATGCTATCAGTGCCTCAATCACAGGTTTGATTCGCGATCGAGTATAGGCAAGCCACCAGGCAAGGGGCGTTCCAACTAACAATAGTACTATGACTGTAACTGTTGCCAGCTGAAGGCTAAGCCAAACTGGCCCGAGTTCTAAAGATCCCATCTCTGGATAAAGCCAGTGATGAACAATATTGTCAACGCAATTTCTGCTATACCCTCTAATCCCGCATGGTATTCTGCGTTAATCAGTTAATAGGATTATCAGTGTGTCAAGAAGAATTATCTTAGCGATTACAGGTGCAGCCGGCTCAGTTTACGGGGTCCGTTTACTTGAGGAACTGAAAAAAAATAAAGGTATTGAAACCCATCTTGTAGTATCTCGAGCGGGATTTCTTAATGTGGCTACGGAACTCAATATGCGCCGTAGTGAACTTGAATCTATGGCAGATGTTGTTCATTCCGATAAAGATATAGGTGCAAATATTGCTAGTGGTTCATACAGAACAGCTGGGATGATTGTTGCGCCCTGCTCTATGAAAACTTTGGCATCTATTGCCACTGGTCTTGCAGACAATCTCGTATCTAGGGCTGCTGATGTTGTGCTGAAAGAAAGAAGACGTTTAGTCTTAATGGTGAGGGAGACGCCTCTCAATTTAGTCCACCTTAGAAATATGACAACAGTGACCGAGATGGGAGGAATTATTTTTCCTCCAGCACCCTCTTTTTACGCAAAACTTGAAAACCTTGATGCAATGGTTAATCAAACCGTGGGAAGAGTTCTAGACCTTTTCGATATAGATTCAGATCTTGTTAGACGGTGGCAGGGTGTTAAAGGAAATGAATCAGAATAGTAAATGTACTAGATAAGTAACCCTTGAAAAACATGCTTATCTTAAATGAGATCTTCCGATAATATTTAAAAACTCTGATCGGGTTCTCGGGTCTGAGCGGAAAGCTCCAAGTAGTTGGCTAGTGACCATCGAAACACCGGGTTTGTGAATACCTCGCGTAGTCATGCACTGATGCACTCCCTCTACAACCACCCCAACTCCTTTAGGTTTAAGTACGTCATTGATGCAGTGAGCGATCTGAGCAGTCATTGATTCCTGAACTTGCATCCTCTTGGAAAATGTTTCGACAACTCGGGCTAGCTTGCTTATGCCAACAACCTTTCGATCTGGCAGGTAGCCTACCTGGACCTTTCCAATAATAGGCGCTAGGTGGTGTTCACAGTGAGATTCAAAATCAATATCTCTTAGAATAACTAGCTCGTCATAACCATCCACTTCGCGGAAGGTTCTTCTAAGAAAATCTATAGGATCGTCTTTGTACCCTGAAAACCATTCTTGATATGCTTTTGCAACGCGAGCTGGAGTAGCCCTAAGCCCTTCACGGTCAGGGTCTTCCCCTACCCAGTTGAGGAGTGTTTTGACAGCATCTTCAGCTTCTTTTCTTGTTGGACGGGACACGTCGCTCCTATGCGCTAGTTAGCGTTCCATTTTGGTGGAGCAAGGCAGTCTAAATCTGCCCAAGATCTTGTGCAAGGTTAAGTCTGTCCGCATCCTATGACGCTAATAAGATTTTGCCGGATTGGCGTAGCCATTGTATGGTGAACTCATATATGTGTTTTTTTTTAAAACGATAAATTCTATGAGTGCAAGTGGACTAATCAAAGCGTTTGAGCATTGGCAATCTACCGGCAAGCCAATGGTGCTTGCGACCGTTTATGACACTCAAGGGTCAACCTATACCAAGGCTGGCCATAGGATACTCATCGCATCAAACTTGGATTATCAAGGCCTTGTTAGTGGCGGATGTCTTGAGGGAGATTTAGCGGAACGTGCAAGTGAGGTGATTATTGCCAATGAACCAACTGCTATAACTTACGATATGCGAGATGATGCAGATGATCTTTGGGGTCTTGGTGTTGGCTGTAATGGACTCATTAGGGTGTTTCTTCAACCACTGATCGCTGAAGATGGATATGAGCCTTTTTCTAAGATTGTAAAGCGCTTAGGGACGTCAGGTTCTGTCGTTGTAGCAACAATTATTATTAGCAAGCCTGGAGCACCTCCTGTTGGTACTACGCTGGTTTGGGATGGAAGTGAAGTTGAATCAGAATCGCTTGAGGGTTTAGTTCCAGGTTGTCAATCTGCTCATACGGCCGGTAGAGCCGTTTTGAGCACTGAGGAAAGTGGGATGACCGTATTGTATGCCCCACTGCAGCCTATACGGCGGATTTTAGTGCTTGGAGCTGGTCTTGATGCTTTGCCAGTAGTGAACATGGCTGCTGAATTGGGATGGAGGGTAACCATCGCGGATCACCGTCCAGCTTACCTTGAGAAAGGTATTTTTGAGTCTGCAGAACGAACAGAGCTCATTAATCCAGAGCACATGAGTCGAGATCTAGACCCAGGCAGTTATGATGCGGTTGTTGTCATGAGCCACCATTTGCTAACTGATCAGATTTATTTGGGACAACTAGCCGAGACCAATGTGGAGTATGTTGGTGTGCTAGGACCTGCTGCACGGAAAAATCGACTCTTAGATTCACTCGGATCAGCATCTGGTTCTCTCAGTGATCGCTTGAAAGGGCCTGTTGGGATCGATATTGGTGCTAATGATCCCGAATCGATAGCGCTTTCACTACTCGCAGAAATACACGCGACTCTTTCTGGAAAATTGGTTTGAGGTCTTTATCTACAACATGCTAAAAACCTTATGATAATAAAAGCAGAAAGAGAGTTTTTTTCGGTTTAGGTTGTAGTCGGCTTAGTCATTCACTTGCAATAGGAGAGATGGAATGAAAGCGTTGTTAGCGATGGTGTTAGTTCAGTTTTTAGTGGTTTTTTGTGCTGTTCAAGCCCAAGAAACTGCTGAGGAAGGCATCACAGCTTCTGGCTTTCATGAAATGCTGTTGCCAGGCACAAACCGTCGTTACACCCTAGTTATACCCCAAGGCTATTCAGGGGAGGTGGCTGTACCCTTGGTAGTATCGCTTCATTATGGTGGTAGGGTGACTCCCTTCTACGGGCGAGGGTTGCTTGAGACTTTGATCGAACCAGCGCTACGTGAATTAGGAGCTATTTTTATAGCGCCCGACAGTGCAGCCGATGATTGGGTCAATTTTCAAGCTGAGGAGCATGTTATACAACTCCTGGATCACGTCATGGAGCTCTATAGTATTGATGCAAGCAAGACTCTCCTTACTGGCTACAGCATGGGAGGTAGGGGCACCTGGTATCTTGCGGCACGTCATCAGGATCGTTTTAAAGCTGCACTACCAATTGCTGGGTCGCCGGAACCTGATTCAGGGTCTATTGATTGGCAAATACCGCTATATGTAATCCATGGTGCGCTAGACCGAGTTATCCCGCTTGGGCCTAGTCAAACTGTCGTTAATCAGTTGAAATCTAGTGGTAAGCCAATTGAATTTATTGTTTTAGACGGTGTTAGTCATTATGAAATTCCTCAGTATGGCCAGCACCTGGCGAAAGCAATTCCATGGATTAAAGAGGCATGGAATGAATAAATGATTTTTAGTCTGTATAAAAACTATAGCTTGACCCCATATTCGCTTTCGAGGCACTGTGAGATGAGTTTTTCATTAAAAAAGTCTGATTACAGGTCATTATTGAGACATCTAGGTGGTGTATTATCTAGATGTGTCATCGAAACCTATCTTAAAATTAAAAATAAACCTATGGGAACTTAATAAGATGAATCCATTTCTCAAGTCTTTGGCTAGCTCATTATTGATCCTTGTATCTTGTTTTCAGGGTTTGAATGCCCAGACCTCGGACGAAGCTTCCGTAGCTTTAATAGGCGCACGCTTGTTTGATGGCACTGGACGTGCTCCACATGAGCAATCCGTATTAGTTATCAGAAATGGCCGGGTAGAGATGGTGGGTGCACTAGGTGACGTAAATATACCGGATGACGCTGAGAGGATAGACCTTTCTGGTAAAACCATTCTTCCTGGTCTTGTCAACGCTCATGGTCATTTGAACGAAGATCAGTCAGATAGACCCATTAGAACCAAGTTAACGGAGCAACTTCGACTTTATGCTGACTATGGTGTTACCACAGTTGTAGTACTTGGTGTTTTTTCTGATGAAGAGCTTGTAGTAGGGGCAAGCTTAAATAAAGAGCAGGAAGAAATAGATTTAGATCGTGCTCGGGTTTATGTTGCAGGGGATAGTTTGCAAAACTTAGGTACGGCAGAAGAAGCAAGAATGCGAGTCAATGACTATGCTAATGCTGGTGCAAATCTTGTGAAGATTCATATAACTGGTGGCCCAAACGACATGACACCCGAAGTATATGGCGCGCTTATTGACCAGGCTCATTCACGAGGTCTCAGTGTTGCATCACATCTTTACTACCTAGAAGATGCTCATGGTCTTTTAGATGCGGGTGTGGATGTTATTGCGCACAGTGTCAGAGACCAGGCGGCCGATAATCTACTGATTGAGAAAATGATTCAGCAGAACGTTCCTTATATTCCTACCCTAACAAGAGACTTAGCACGATTCGTTTATGAAACAAGACCAGATTTTTTGGAAGATCCATTTTTCTTGCGTAGGGTCAGTGCTTATCAGGGGGATATCGACATAGTCACTGGGGCTGATTATCAGGCCACAAGCAGGAGTCCACAGAGGCAAGCGGACAAGGAAGGATTAGCTCAAGGAAACCGGAATCTCAAAACACTGTCTGATGCAGGTGTGCTTATAGCCATGGGAAGTGATTCTGGTACCAATCAAGGGCAATGGCAGGGCTACTTTGAACATACAGAACTCGAGATGATGGTTGAAGCTGGAATGTCAACCACCCAGGCTCTTGTTGCAGCTACTAGTGGAGCAGCCGCAGCTATGGGTCTGGACCAGCATGTTGGTGTGCTGCAGCCTGGCAGATGGGCAGATTTGCTTATTTTGGATGCTAACCCCATTGAGGATATTCGTGCGACTAGAGAAATTCACTCTGTTTGGATCGCTGGAACACCACTAAGCGGTGTGCCTTAAACGCATTGTTGCAAGTAGCTATAGACAGTCATTTTTGAAAATGTTGTTTGTGGTGTCATTATCCAGAGCTACCAGCGAAATAATCGTGCGGATGTTCCCTCGCTAAATCGATTTTGCCCTCGAGGTAGCTCAACAAACCCCTCTGTGTTGGCAAGAGAAATAAAATCTCCCGAGGTGTTTGTAGTGCGTGGTTTTGCTAATGCTACGCCATTCTCATCTGAGCTTAGTTCTACTGGGAGGAAATAGGTGAGATCAGCTTTAAATAGGATCTCTTTGGTTAAGCGTACTGTTTCCTGGCTTGTAATTTTCAGACCCATCGCGTGCTTTAGCGCTGGTATGACATAACGAGTCAGGCATACAAGCGTTGATACAGGATTTCCTGGCAAACCAAAGATTGGCTTACGATCCTCGCTTACACCAAACCACATTGGGCGCCCAGGTTTTTGTTCAATACGGTGAAAGATGGTTTTAGCGCTAAGGTTTTTAAGTGCTTGTGGAACAAAGTCATAATCTCCCATCGAGACGCCACCACTTAGAATCACAGTGTCGTTTTTATCATGCAATTCTTTAATTGTTTTTTGAATTATTGTTGGGTCATCTTTAAGACATACTCGTGTAACTGTTGCTTGGCAGTGACGGATAAGGCTTGCCTCAATCGCATGCTCATTAGAGGATCTAATCTGGTAAGGGAGAATTTCTTCTCCTACATCAATTAATTCATCACCTGTTGAGATGATTGCAACTCGTGGCGGAATACTTGCTTGCACACTCGCATTTCCCGAACTTGCCAGAATAGCCATTTCAGGTGGCCCAATTAATTGCCCTGATGAGAGCAGTTGGCTACCGGCTATTCGGTCAGATCCACATGGGTGAATATACTGGCCTTTAAGTACTTTTGCTTTGTCCTCAACGAGGATATTGTTTTTGTCTGAAGTTAAACGCTCTACTGGAATCACGGTATCGGCTCCATCCGGTAGCATGGCACCAGTCATGATTTTTATACATTCTGCATCTTTAATGATTGACAGTGGTCGAACACCAGCGCCTTGCGATCCAACAACACGATAACACCGTAAACCTTGTTCCCAGTCGACATATTTAATTGCAATTCCGTCCATGGTTACACGGTCAAAAGGGGGATGGTCACGCTCTGCTAATACATCTTCCCGAAGCACTGATCCAATGACTTTATTTATTGGAAATTGTGCAGAGGGCAGCATCTGCATTTGCTCTAGGATTAAAGCCTCGGCTCTAGAAACGTCTGTCATCGTATATACCAGTTCCTTAGGAAAATTTTGGTAATCATTAATAAAATATTTCTATATATCCTAAGCTAATTGTTAGTCGATGCTATACTAAACTAACACAGGAGACTCAGGATGATTCGCGGCATAGTATTCGGTTTAATTTTGTATCTGACCTCGAGCGTAATTTGGGGGCAGGTTGCAGGAAACATGAATTGCATGTCTTGCAGAAACAGAACCATAATTGGTGGTGGTAATGAGTTTCTCTCAGCCGGAGCTTTTTCTATTCGTATAGGTCAATACGAAGAAGGGATTCGTTTGACAGAGCTTGGACTTACTAGGTATCAGCCTAGCCAGGGCGATCGTTCAGTTGCTCAGTCTAATCTTTGTGCAGCGTATGCAGCTCGCGGTGAACCATTCGTTGCAATAGATTATTGCACCGAATCCATAAGGCTAGAGGAGCGTAACTGGCGCGCATACAATAATCGTGCTTACTCTTATTACCTTTTAGGAAAATTATCTGAGGCAACTGTCGATTTAGATATGGCTGCACAGATCAATTCTGATGCCAGACAGGTTTTACAGCTCAGGGGTATGATCAATGAACGCGGATTGCGTCCACGGGTCATTATGGAGGATCACCAATAATACTATCAGCGAGATGCTCTTGCTTGCTTCTGCTCTGTATCGTACCTCTTATCGGCCAGACTCAGTTTCAAGTAGCGCAGTTGTCATCAGAGCCCGAGTCTCTCAATCATTTGGGCGTCTGGAACTGTATCCTTTACGGTGATCCGGCTTTGGGAGATGAACGAGTCATACTTCATTTTGGACCTGACGGTTCAACCCGAATAGCACGACCAAACGAGAATACGCAAAGACCATGGGCCCCTCTTTCGAGATGGCAACTGGAGCTCTCCCAGTTGCTGTTCGCCGATTCTCGTATGCAGCGGAGTTATACCGCAGACTTAACACGTACAACTCTTGGTGGCGAGTGGGAAGCACCCATGCTTCTTGGAGGTTGGTGGTGTTCGAAGGCGCCGGACGAGATTGCTTCGAACATCCTAGTAAACCCTACCGGAGAGCCTATATTTATGACCGAACCACTAATTCCCGAAATTATGGCCACACCACGTTTCCCCCGTCTGGCTATTCGTGAAGCCAAAGAAGGACGAGCGGTTGTATGCTTTCAGGTTGACTCGAGTGGAAACGTTCAAGATCCACACTTCATTGAGCTTACTGATCGGATTTTTCGTGGACCAAGTCTGAGTGCATTAATGCAATCCCAGTATAAAGGTTGGTCTGACTCAGAGCTCGCAGATAATAGACCTGCGTGCCGAAGTTTTATATACCGTTTGGATAAGATCTACTGATACTTGCGTGAGATTCATGGATGATTTGATCGGTTCAGGTTTACTGAGCTTTTATTCGCGATTATGCCTTCTCTACCACTATTAACTGTAGGTCCTGTAGGGTCACAGTTAAGGGCTATAGCTGTGCCAATGACTTTAGGGTTTATAGCACTTAACTCCTACAGCATTGCTGATACCTATTTTGTTGGTCAGCTAGGCACTCTACCTCTAGCGGCTATGAGCTTCACGTTTCCAGTGACGTTTGCAATGATTTCAATTGGGCTAGGGATCGGGATTGGAACGTCAAGTGTAGTTGCACTTTTGCTTGGCAAGGGCGAAAGAGATGCTGTTCAAAGGATAGTTACCCATGCATTAATGTTGGGTGCCGTCTTTGGCCTACTCATATCTATTATTGGTTTAGCCACTATTGAACCAACTTTTCAATTATTAGGTGCGGATGACCGTACTCTTCCTCTCATAACGGATTACATGCAGATCTATTATTTTGGAAGTATTTTTTTAATATTACCGATGATTGGTAACTTTGCGATTAGAGCGACCGGGGATGCAATGGTACCTGCCATTATTCTTGTTCTTTCAGCCATGCTGAATATTATTCTTGATCCATTATTGATCTTTGGATTGCTAGGATTCCCCCGACTTGAGTTGCAGGGAGCAGCAATCGCTTCGGTAGTATCCAATAGCGTGACATTTATAGCAGCAATTATTGTTTTATATCGAGGCGAAAGACTGATTTTGCCTGGGTTTTTTCGCTTTAGTGGGATTTGGAATTCTTGGCGGCGGCTTTTGCATATCAGTATTCCTGTAACCGCTACAAATTTGCTTGTTCCCATCACTATGGGAGTAATCACAGCGCTAGTTGCTAGCTTTGGTCCTGAGGCTGTTGCCGGTTTTGGTGTGGCTTCAAGGATAGAATCGGTTGTATTCATCATGATATTTGCATTGCAGTCATCGGTGGGCCCTTTTGTAGGGCAGAACTATGGATCAAGACAATTTCATAGGGTTAAAAGTGCCGTGAGTTTTTCCATTAACTTTTGTGTCGCGTACAGTCTCGTGGCCGCAGCAATTCTTTTTATAGTATCTCGGCCAATGGCCGGTTTTTTTGACGACGACCCTATTGTCCTTGATGTAGCAACAACCTACCTAAGGATTGTGCCATTCAGCTATGCTGGGTTTAGTGTGATGATGATTGCGGTGGCCGTATTTAATGCGCTTGCTCGACCCATGCCAGCTGCTGTCCTAACATTCTTAAAATTTTTTATCGTTTACTTGCCCCTTGCCTGGGGGCTATCAATCCTGCTCGGTTTGAATGGGGTTTTCTGGGCTAATACATTAGCCCATGTTGTCTTTGGGGTTGTTTCATATGTCTGGCTCAGGCGGTTTCTAAATCATATCGAGGGTGTGGTGCCCTCTGGTGTGGAGCAAGAAGATAAAGCCGGAGGTGTGTTTTATTAGAATAAGCCTATAAAAAGACTTTTTTAAGCAAAAAAGGAAAAAATAATCTTTTAAAAGACGCTAAAATCACTAAAAATCTTCTAAAAGAGTCGAAAAAACTTAAATTCCTTGTAAGTTTCTAGGGCTATGGCGTGCCTCTTATGTTTGTGATTAAACCTTCTGTAATTCTTAGCCAGGAGCCAATCTCAGTAGCAAAAGCCTTATAAGACTCATAAACCTTGCTGCTCATTGGGTCTTCCGCTGCTAAATTTTCTAAGACTTCAGCGCTGAAACCTCTTAAAACCTCTAGAACGTCGTCTGGAAACCGACGAAGTTGGACGCCATGTTCTTCAATCAATGTTTTTAAGGCTCTTTGGTTGCGAGCATTAAACTCAGACAAAATATAGTCATTTTCTGCAATGCATGCGGTGCGCACGATAACCTTTAGCTCTTCCGATAAAGAGTTGTAGGCTTCCATGGAAACAAGGCATTCAAGGGCACCAGAAGGTTCCTGCCAGCCAGGATAGTAATAATATTCTGCTGCTTCATGCAGACCTGCTGCCATATCATTATATGGGCCTACCCACTCAGTTGCGTCAATCGTACCTGTTTGTAATGCAGTGTAGATTTCACCTACAGGTATGCTAACGGGTAATACACCCGCTCGCCTCATAACCTCTCCACCTAATCCGGGGATACGCATTTTTAGTCCATTGAGATCTTCAGCTGAGTTTATTTCCCTATTAAACCAACCCCCCATTTGTGAACCAGTGTTTCCAGCTGGGAAAGGGATTACGCCAAGAGGAGAATAAGCTTCCTGCCAAAGCTCAAGGCCTCCACCAAAATATAGCCACGAATTAAATTCGTTTGGAAGCATGCCAAAGGGGACACTACCGAATAATTGAGCAGCAGGAATTTGCCCTCGCCAATATATTGGTGCGGAATGACCTAACTCAATCTGGCCTCGTGAGACAACATCAAGAATTTCTAGTGCGGGCACTAATTCTCCCGCAGCAAATACACTAACCTCGATTCTGCCTCCAGATAATTCTTCTAAACGCTGGGCAAGACGATTAGCTGATGTTCCATGACCTGGAAAGTTGGGTGGCCATGAAGTTCCCATACGCCATTTCACCTGCTCCAATGAACCTGTCGATTGGGGTGATTCTTCAGTCTGACTACAGGAAGCAAGCGCTCCTAAACCACCATAGAGAAAATTTCTTCGGCGCATGTCCCTCATTCTGCCATTCATTGGTCTTCGTCGAAAGGGAAAGACCCGTCCTTTTCTTAAGGAGTGAGATAATCTAAGTGTAGATTTAGCAATATTAAAAATTCTCAGTTCAAGCAATATGAATCTTTTTAACAAGCATCATCAAAATGATTAAAACCTGAGACATTTTTGCATCTAAGGTTTTAGCTGTCTGTCACGTAGAATTTTATCTAAATGATTCGCAAAGGCAGAACAATCACTTTTGCTAAAAGCTGGAGGACCTTTAGTGTGTATGCCGCTGGACCGCAACGTATCCATAAAATCTCTCATGTTGAGTCGTGAGGCAATTGTATCGGGCGAATAAAGTTCTCCTCGTGGATTTAACGCTTGGGCATCTTTTGCAAGAACTTCTGCGGCCAAGGGGATATCGCTGGTAATCACAAGATCCCCAGCATTTAAACGTTTAACAATCTCATTGTCGGCGACATCGAAGCCCGCCTCTACCGTTATCAGTTTGATGTGAGGCGAAGGAGGTATCCGAACTGGATTATTTGCGACCAGAATTATTTCAGTACCGGTACGTTCTGCTGCCCTAAACAATATTTCTTTAGCCGCCACTGGGCAGGCATCTGCGTCCACCCAAATTTTCATTTCATCCTTTTATTCATTAGCTAGCGCGTTTTTTACTACGTCTTTTTCGTGTTGATTTTGGTCGGTTACTTCGTTTCTTCCTGTTTGGCTGAGGACCACGTGGGTTTTTATGTGAGGTTTTGCTACGTAACGGGGCATCCTCGAAATCTGCCACAAATCCTTCAACCATGCGCCGAGGTATGGGAGCTCCGATCATTCTTTCGGTACTGCGAACCCAACCACGATCCTCTTTAGTAACGAATGTACAGGCTATCCCTGATTTATCTGAACGGCCTGTACGTCCAATACGGTGTGTATAGGCCTCAGGCGTTCCAGGCACGTCAAAATTAATTACGTAGGACACGTTGCTAACATCGATTCCACGTGCAGCAATATCAGTAGCTACCAAAATATCGAAGTGGCCTGTACGAAACCCCCCCATAGCCTTGTCTCTTTGTGCCTGTGACATATTTCCTTGTAGGCCAACTGCACGATGCCCTAGTTTGCTGAGCTGCAAAGCCAGACGCCTTGCCCTATGCTTTGTCCTAGTAAATACAATCGCGGAACTACAATCAGCGCTATTTAAGATATGTTTTAGTAAATCCTGTTTGCGTTTTTCTGGGATCAAGTAAAGAGCATGATCAATCGTGCTAGCTGGCGTACTATCGGCTAGTTCAGCTATATGTGGTTTATTAAGTATTTTATTAGCCAGTCTGCGGATTTCCTTGGGCATGGTTGCTGAGAAAAGTAGATTTTGTCGAGACTCAGGCAATTCCGCTAGAATTTTTTGAATATCAGGTAAGAACCCCATATCAAACATATGATCTGCTTCATCAAGGACTAATGTTTTTACTGCGCCCAGATAGAGTGCACCACGTCTCATAAGGTCTAAGACACGTCCAGGACAACCAATCACAATCTCAGGTTTGCGGCGCAGCCCCGAAATTTGTTTATGTATGGATATACCGCCATACACCGTCGTTATTTTTATATTGGTGAATTGACTCAGCATGCGAAATTCTTTGGCAATCTGAGTGGCTAACTCACGAGTTGGAGCAAGTACCAGTACTCCTGGACATTTGCTGGGCTTCGTTAGCAATCGATTGAGTATTGGCAAGGCAAAAGCGGCTGTTTTACCAGTACCAGTTTGGGCTAGTCCTAAAACATCCTTACCGGATAATCCGGCTGGGATAGTTTGTAATTGAATAGGACGAGCGCTTTTAAAACCCGCATCGCTAATGCCTTTTTTGAGGGTTTTATGTAAAGCAAACTGCTCAAAATCAGTTTGTTTTTTTAAATTTGAACTGCTCATGTATTTTATTAATATCCATTAATAGCTGCAGACTTAGCCTGCATGCCATGGTCGTTTCCGACCCAAACAACAGGTAAAAGGGTAAGAGGGAGTTATTGCGACTAGACCCTGAGAAAATATATAGAGGTCCTGTTGTTCGTCGCTGCTGGGCTGATGCCCGAGGGGGCGCACCGTATCTGATTTATTAGTTGATTACTAGTGCTGAGTCATTAGAAAAATTATAAATAATGATTTTTATTGAAGAAGTCACAATTGTGCACAGGGGGTGCATGAAGGACAATTGCAATTATGGACGACCAAAAAAAGCAAAAGACAAATTTTATTCGTCAGATTGTCGAAGCGGATATTGCAGCAGGTAAGAATGATGGACGAGTTCAAACTCGATTTCCTCCGGAGCCTAATGGCTATTTGCATATTGGTCATGCCAAGGCTATCTGTCTTGATTTCGATATTGCAAAAGAGTTTCAAGGAGAGTGTTATTTGCGTTTTGATGACACTAATCCAGAGAAAGAAGATATTGAATATGTAGAGGCCATAGAAAAGGATCTAAAATGGCTTGGCTATAGCTGGGATGAGCGGCAGACCTACGCATCTGACTATTTCCCGAAGCTTCATGGTTTTGCGCTCAATTTGATACAGGAGGGTAAAGCTTATGTTGATAGTCAGAGTGCGGATGAAATCCGACTGCTTCGCGGAACACTAACGGAACCGGGTAAGAATAGCCCTTATCGGGACCGTCCGATTGATGAAAATATGGACCTCTTTCAGAAGATGGCGAATGGAGTATTTGATGAAGGAGAGCATGTGCTACGGGCAAAGATCAACATGGCATCTCCCAATATTAATATGCGGGACCCAACTCTATACCGTATTCGGAAGGTTGTTCATCAGCGAACTGGTGATACATGGTGTATTTATCCTATGTACGATTTTGCCCATACACTGTCTGATGTTCTTGAGGGAACAACCCACTCTTTATGTACGCTAGAGTTTGAGGATCATAGGCCTTTATATGAGTGGTTTCTGGAAAACCTCCCAGTTCAGAATTATCCGCGCCAGATAGAATTTTCTCGCTTGAATCTTATGTTTACAGTCATGAGCAAACGAAAATTGTCCCAATTGGTAGATGAAGGACATGTTGGGGGTTGGCATGACCCTAGGATGCCTACGCTATCTGGCCTTAGGAGGCGTGGGTACACTGCTGCTTCTATTCGGGATTTTATTGGGCGTATTGGAATTACTAAAAAAGATAATCTCATTGAGCTTGGTTCATTAGAGAATTGTCTACGAGAGGAACTAAATGAAACAGCTCCAAGGCGGTTTGCTGTATTGAGGCCTCTTAAGGTAGTAATCGATAATTATCCGCAAGATAAAGAAGAGTTACTGGATGCAGCTAACCACCCCAATCGTCCAGATTTAGGATCAAGACAGATACCCTTTTGCCGAGAGATTTATATTGAAAGTGATGATTTTAGAGAGGACCCACCTAGAAAATTTAGACGACTAAGCCCTGGGTCTGAAGTACGATTACGTTATGGGTACATAATTAAGTGTGAGGAAGTAATAAAGGATCAATCCGGTGAAGTTATTGAATTACGTTGTAGTTATGATCCCGAGACTAGAAGCGGTTCCGAACAGGCACAAAGAAAAGTAAAAGGAACCATCCACTGGGTCTCTGCAAGGCATGCAATTCAGCGAGAACTTCATTTGTATGACCGCCTTTTTATTGCGCCAAATCCAGATCAGGGCACAGATGATTTTAAGCGTCATCTCAACCCTGATTCCCTTGAAATTCTCAAAAATTCTATGTTGGAGCCTATTCTTGAAGCTGCTAAACCAGCAGAGAGATTTCAGTTTGAGAGACAGGGTTACTTCACAATCGATACTGAATTTCCAGATTGCTCTGTGTTTTCCCGTACAGTAACGCTTAGAGACTCATGGGCAAAAATCGAGCGACAAGCAGCAATTGAAGAAAGTAGACAAGCTTAGGGCGTAGTAAAAAGTATTTGCTTTCATACTTTGGTCTTATACCTAAGATTTTAAGTATTGCTCCTTTCTATCCTGGGCTGTATCGCCCTCATTGGCTAGGGCATCGGGAACATTCCAGCTTCTTGCCCAGTAGATAAAAGGTGTATCAAAGGCTGCAATAAAAATTTTGAAAACATATTTTGCTAATGCAAGTCGGAAGGCAGTGCCAAGATCAAAAATGCCCCACCATACAATAACCGTATACAGTGCTGTGTCGAGCGCCTGAGATGTAATTGTTGATAGGTTGTTGCGTATCCAAAGATGCTTTCCTTTTGTCCATTTTTTTACGCGGTGAAAGAACCATACATCGAAACTTTGGCTTATTAGAAAAGCAAGAAGAGAGCCAAATACAAACCTCGGTGTGAAATCTAGGATTTTAGAGAAGGCTTGATGAATTTCGCCTGAAAATGCTGCTGATTCTAGGCGTGTAGAGGGTAAGTAAAGAAGGCTCATGCTCATCATTACTACAATGATGACGCTTACACCAAAGCCAAGTAAAACAGCCCTAGTTGCAGTTGCCCTACCGTATTTTTCCCCGAGCAGATCGGTAGCAAAAAAAATGGTGGAATAGAAAATTACTCCTAGGCTTGTCTCCATTCCCATTATTTCTGTTAGCTTAGGTCCTTGAAGATTCGCTAACAGTATTGAGAGCACAATTGCTGATATAAGCCCTGATTTCCCGAAAATACGGTAAAGCAAAAGGGTCATGGAAAGATCTAGAGTGAGGGTAGTCACCCACAGTAGATTTTGATTTGCATGGAAAAAAGTGGCTATGGTTTCGGGGATCATAAGCTCAAGTGTCCCGATTAGTGTTTAGGTAATCAAGCCAGTTTCTCTGTGATAATGACTCAAATTTGTCTTAAGCCTAATACCCGCTTAGCCGGATCGGTTAATATATTGGTTATGAGTAGAACAGTAACCCAACTTACCTCTCCCGGGGATGTTAGAGATACTTGGGAAAGACCCTTGCACGATCTTCGTATTTCCGTAATAGATCGGTGCAATTATCGTTGTCCTTACTGTATGCCTGCAGAGGTTTATGGAGAGTCTTACAAGTTTTTATCTAGACAGCACTGGCTGACACCCGGTGAGATTAAGCGAGTCGCTGGCTTATTTATGAAGCTTGGGGTTGCTAAGGTTCGAATAACCGGGGGAGAACCGCTGCTGAGAAAAGATATCGTAGATATCGTCAGTTCGTTAAGTGATTTGCCAGGGCTGGATCTTGCTCTAACCTCAAATGGGACTTTGTTGTCTCGCAGGGCAAAAGAACTAAAGGCAGCGGGTCTTAGAAGAATTACCATCAGCTTGGATAGTCTGGATGAGGAAGTATTTAATGAAATGAGTGGTGGGAAAGGTGATGTTTCCACTGTGTTGGAAGGAGTAGAGGCAGCTCATGATGCCGGGCTTTCTCCTATTAAGCTCAATGTTGTAGTGCAAAAAGGCAAGAATGATCACACGGTTTTAGATCTGATTGATCGTTTCCGTGGTTCTAACGTTATTGTGCGCTTTATAGAGTATATGGATGTTGGGACATTGAACGGGTGGCGTCTTGATGAGGTAGTCACTTCTGCCGAGCTGGTGGAGCAAATATCTTCACGCTGGCAATTGAAACCAGCAGAACCGAATTACCGCGGTGAAGTTGCAAGTCGTTATCTCTTTGAAGATGGTCAAGGCGAGATCGGCTTTATATCCTCAGTCAGCGAGCCTTTTTGCGGCGATTGTCATCGAGCCAGATTATCGGCAGATGGAACAATCTACACATGCCTATTTGCAAAGAATGGGATATCTATTAGAGAGCCATTGCGCGCAGGAGCAAGTGATGCGGACCTGGTTGGCCTACTTCAGAATCTTTGGAGAAATCGCATAGATCGTTATAGTGAACAGCGAGGCAAGGGCAAAACTATAGAAAAAACGGAAGACTCAAGGATTGAAATGTATCGGATGGGCGGGTAAATGCTTAGCCATGTAGATGAGTTTAATCGTCCTACCATGGTCGACGTGAGTAACAAAGAGGTAACCCATAGAACTGCCTGTGCCCGAGCATTAGTTGTTTTTCCTGAAGATTTACTGAGTGATCAGGAAGCCCTTTTACAGACTAAAAAAGGGCCTGTTATTGATACTGCTATCGTTGCTGGCGTGATGGCGGTAAAACGAACCTATGAACTTATTCCCTTTTGTCATCCTGTTCCGCTTGAAGATTGCACAATAACAATCGAGTGGAATTCTAAGCAGGAATTATTAATTCAATGCTCGGTACGAGCAACACATAAAACTGGTGTTGAAATGGAGGCACTGACAGGTGTTTCTGTAGCAGCTCTAACGGTTTATGACATGTGCAAGTCTCTTTCTCATGGTATCCAGATTAAAGATATAGCCCTTGTGTCTAAGACTGGGGGTAAGGCTGATTTTTCTGAACTGAAAAAGTAATGATTAACGTCACTGCAAAATACTTTGCTGTCTTTCGTGAGAAAACGGGTAAAGAGTCCGAGGTTTTATTAACTAGCGCTGCAACTGCTGGGGATCTCTTTACAGAGGTTGCTACCCGGCACCTTTTTTCTGATCCTATGTTGCGCTGTAAGGTTGCTATAAATGATGAGCTAGCAGGCTGGGATTCTGGAATTTCTGAAGGTGATATTGTGTTGTTTTTCCCCCCAGTTGCTGGTGGGTAAAAGTATTCTTTATACATGTCCAGATCTAATTTTAAAATTACGAATGAACCGATCGATATTGCTATTCTCAATCAGACTCTTCGAGATGATTCTGCTGGTGCCTATGCATCCTTTGAGGGTTGGGTTCGGAACCTTAATGATGGTAAGAACGTCAATTCTCTTGATTACGAAGCACATGGTGTGGTTGCTACCAGTGAAGGAGAAAAAATTCTTATAGAAGCGATTGATCGTTATAAGTTGGTAGCCGCTACAAGCTTCCATCGTATTGGTCATCTAGAGATTGGTGATTGTGCAGTTTGGGTAGGAGTAAGCGCGCAACATCGCGGTCCAGCTTTTGATGGTTGTCGCTATATCATTGATGAATTAAAACAGCGGCTTCCCATCTGGAAGAAAGAACACTACCAGGATGGTGATTCTGATTGGATTAACTGCCTTACTGCAAAGGACTAAAGCTTCTAATTAGGATCGCTTTGATACTTTAGCTTAAGTAGGGGGGGGTCTATTTTTTAAATTTTCCACATCCTTTTGTGTGTCTATATCAAATATAGCTTCTGGCATTGGGACCCTGCTTACAGGCGTAGCGCTGTCCCGTAAAAATTCTCGGGCTCCAGTATCACCTGATAATTTTTTTGCCTTAGACCAAAATTTCCTTGGTAAAATTGCTGGAACACCAACATTGCTTTTGTAATACGCTGCAGCTACGTGATTTGGATGTCGCTGCCATGTTTGTACAAGTCGATTCAGTGATTTAGTACCTACATAGGGTTGATCAGATACTAGAATGAGCGCTGCCTTGGTGCTTTCAGGCATCATAGAAATACCTGCTGAAAGAGAACTACCCATTCCTTTTTTCCAGTCAGTATTAGTGAGTGAGTGTGTGTTTGGGTGGTGACGTTTAAGTAGCAAACCCAGTTTTAATGCGTGTGAGCCTAGTACCACAAGTACCTGGCCAGGCGTCACAATCTCAGCAGAGTTAATAGCATGGCTTAGCAGAAATTGGGAGCGGTATCGAACAAGCTGCTTAGGCATTTTTAGCCGACTGGAGTCCCCAGCGGCTAGAATTACGCTCCAGAGACCACTAGATTGATGATGGCCTAAGTTAGACATTAGGTAACTATAACTCAGGTATTGAAAAATCTATTATCTATATAACTCTTTCACGCTTATCTAGTGTTTTTTAGTGGAAATCCTCAATTCTTCATATGCTTTAAGAATAAGTTACCCTAGACCATGATTGTTTACGTTACATCAAATAATTTTAGTAGAGGTAGAGATCGGTGCGTATTCGTTTAGGGCTTGGGCGACGACATGAGGTTTCAGTTATAGCCTCCATGTCACGGAACTTGATTGAGCATGGAATCCCATGTTTATGGGATGAAGATAGAATCTCTAGGTGCATTTTTGATTCTGACTGCGTGGTGCTTGTAGCTCGAGATGTTCGACGTATAGCTGGGTTTGCTATTGCCGAATTTTGCGATGAGAAGGTGCACCTTAATTTGTTCGCTGTTCATCCTGGATACCAACGTCAAGGTGTTGGTAGAAAGCTTCTAAAATGGCTTGAATCTTCTGCTCAAACAGCTGGGTGTTATTTTATGTGCCTTGAGGTGCGAGCTTCTAATAATAAGGCTATTAATTTCTATAAAAAATACGGGTTTTCTGAGCTAGATTTAAAACATGGATATTATGCTGGTCAAGAGGATGCAATTCGCTTAACTCGTGAGCTAAAGACTGTTTTTATGCCTGTTGTTCCTTGTTAGACAGGGTTCATCTATGAGCGAAGAACACCAATCATGGAGTACACTGTGTATAAGATCTGCTCTCAGAGAATAATTATGAAAATTGAGATGATATTCAGGTCCTTATTGAACCTAGCGATAGTTGGGCTTTTAGGCTTTAGCTTAAGCCTAAAAGCACACCATGGCGGGGCTGTATATGACTTGACTCAAGAGGTTACCTTTCGTGGGGAAGTAACTCAATTCCGGTTTGTATATCCGCATGTGCTTGTTTACTTTTCCGTAGAAGGAGAAGGGGGTGAGACAGTGGAATGGTCGGGGGAAATGACTACCCCCAATAGATTAGCGCGTGGTGTTGGTGGTGGGGGAGCAAGCAATATCGTCCGTTGGACAACTGAAACGCTTCGACGAGGTGATGCAATTGAAATTTCAGGTGAAATTGCTAGAAACGGTGCTCCATCAATGCGTATACGCAGAATCATAGACGCTAACGGTGTCGCACTATTGGGTGGAACAACTCTGGGGCGTGTAGCTAGCCCTGTTGCGACCCAAGTGATGTCTGCAGAGCAGGTGGGTCATGGGTCAGATCTTACTGGGATGTGGAAGTGGAATTACAACGCTTCATGGCAGAACTACGCATTTACAGAGGATTTACCTGCTATGACAGCATGGGCAAGGGAACGCTTTGATCACTCGAGGCCCACTTTTGGACCTCGCGGAGTTGCTGTTGGAGAAACAAATGACCCCGCCTACCAATGTCTCCCTCCAGGTGTGCCAAGGATTTATGCGCACCCCGCACCATTTGAGATTATTCAGACACCCAATCGAGTAATGCTTTCATACGAGTATCAGGGTTGGGTACGCCAGGTATATACGGATGGACGCGAACATCGCCAAGGTAGACCGCCATCTTGGATGGGCGAATCGATAGGGTATTGGGATGATGATGTCCTTGTTATTGATACACGAAACTTTAATGACAAAACCTGGGTTGATCGGCGTGGTCTTCCCCACAGTGACCAACTCCGTGTTATTGAACGTATCCAAAGAACTGGGGAAAATGAGTTGGCTATTGATATAACGGTTGAAGATCCTATTGCATATCCTGAGCCTTGGACAGTGCGTCGGGTTTTTGAAACGGTTGACTGGCAATTAGAGGAATCTGTTTGTCTAGACGACGAGTCTTTTACCGAGTTTGAAGATGCTGTTATTAATTTCGAAGATGACCAGGCTAGAAACTAGTGAAAAATATGATAAAACTTAAGCAGATATTAGATTTTAAATTAGCTAATCAACAAGTATTCAATCATTTTACGAAGATTGTAATTATTACCTTATCTACAATTATTGTTGGTTGTACTTCTCCAGATTCTCCCCAATCATTGGAAAGCCTTGCAATGAATGCGCTTGCCCAGATAGAGGGTGAGATTGAGATCAACGGCTTGATGGAGCCAGTTGAGGTTATCCGTGATGAGTGGGGTATTCCGCATATATATGCTCAAAATGATCAAGATCTGTTTTTTGCGCAAGGGTACATCATGGCCCAAGATCGGCTTTGGCAGATGGAAATGTGGCGGCGATGGCGAGAAGGACGTCTTGCTGAAATTTTTGGTCCTGCAGCGCTTGATTATGACCGTCGTGCCCGATTGATGATGTTCCGTGGTCCCTTTAATGAGGATGAATGGGATAGTTATCATCCTGACGCTAAAAATTTATTTATGGCACATGCTAACGGAGTTAATGCCTATATCGAGACTAATAGAGATAACCTTCCTGTGGAGTTTCAACTAACAGGGGTTATACCGGAACCATGGACGGCAGAGACTAATCTTTTGCGTTGGGCATCGCTCGCAGTACCAAGCGTTCGTGGACATGCTATTAATGAAGTAGAACTTGCACTAAATGTTGCCCGTTATGGTGTTGAGGAAGCCAATCGACTTGCAGCACCAGATCCATGGGATGATTTAGTAGTGCCAGACGGTTTAGATATAAATCTTTTTACGGAAGAACTACTTGAGGCTATGCGTGCAGGTGATGATGACCCTTTTGTAGCAGGAAGACTTCCACCACTCGAGATTATTGAGCCTTATAAAGACCTGGTGGAATCTGGGGAAGTGCGAGTTGCACAAGTGTCTCCA
This sequence comes from Gammaproteobacteria bacterium, assembly GCA_029243585.1. Taxonomy (GTDB): domain Bacteria; phylum Pseudomonadota; class Gammaproteobacteria; order Steroidobacterales; family Rariloculaceae; genus UBA6522. Next base: position 5,413 of record JAQWRR010000094.1, on the reverse strand, counting down.
TTGCCGATTGCAACGGAGGGCAGTAATAACTGGGTTATGAGCCCAAGCCGTTCGCCAACGGGCGTCCCAATCCTAGTTAATGATCCTCATAGACGTATTGAAATGCCAGCCCTTCGGTACTTTATTCACCTGATTGCTCCAGGGTGGAATGTAATTGGAGGGGGAGAGCCCCCATTTGCTGGGGTAGATGCAGGAAACAACGAACATATAGCATGGGGCTTTACCTTTGCTGGAACTGATATGGTAGATGTGTTTGTTGAAGAGGTTCATCCTGAAGATCCAAATCTTATGCGTTGGCAGGATAGTTGGGAACCTCTTCGTATTATTGAAGAAGATATTCTGGTGAAAGGGCAGGACCCCGAACCTGTTATCTTGAAATTTAGTCGACATGGACCTGTTTTTTATGAGGATCTGAATAGTCGTCATGCCTATTCCGTTCGTTCGGTCGTTCAGGAACATGGAACAGCAGCTTATAAAGGTAGTTTTCAGTTAGCGCAGGCAGAGAGCTGCGAAGATTTTTTTGAGCTTGCAATGCACTGGTTGGTGCCTAGTCATAGCCTGATCTGTGGGGATGTTGATGGCAATATTGCATTGCAAGTGACCGGGTTCACTCCAGATCGTAATGGTTGGAACGGGCGTTTGCCTGTGCCGGGAACAGGAGAATATGAGTGGCTTGGTTTCCGAACAGATCTTCCTAGAGAGTTCAACCCGGAACGAGGATACATTGCTACCGCTAACAATAATGTCCATCCGCCTGGTTATGAAGGTAGGCCGGTTTTTTACCACTCCTCAGAGGGAGTGGAAACTTCTCGTATAACCCGCCTTCATCAAGTTTTAGGTTCTTTTGAGGCGCCCACAATCGAGGAACACATTCAAATTCAACAAGATGATTACTTGCTCGCAGCCGAAAGGGATATTCCACTGTTTAGTGGGTGGGTTTCGTCAGATCCCGATATTGATTGGGCGCGAGATTTGATTGAATCATGGGATGCAAAGCTTTCTAAGGAGAGTACGGCAGGTGCCATGTATGTCCGATGGAATGAGGAGGTCGATGAAAGAGCCAGACATACTGATATGCAGTTATCACAACGCCGTATGTTTATAGAGGCGGGCCTTCGGTCTGCCATTGACCGCTTAACAGTGGAGCTTGGACCTGATCGCGATCAATGGCGACATGGAAGAGTACATGCAAGTCCACTCCAGCACATGTTTATCCCCGATTTTGATTTGCCAGCAGTTGAGCGACCAGGTGGGTTTGGGAGTCTCAATGCTACAGGGGCAAATTTTCGACGGATAATAGACTTAGCAGATTTGGATCGCTCTATTGCTACTAACGCCCCAGGGCAATCTGCACAACCGGGTAGTCCCTTTTATGGCGATCTTACTGAGACACTAGGAAACGGAGATTATTTCCCACTCTTGTACACGCGGGGAGCTGTTGAGGATAGGGCAGCCCATCGGCTTACTTTAAGTCCCGATAATGATTGAGGTATTTTCACCAAGGAAGAAAGGATAAATATGAATGTTCTGATGCGCACGTTCTGTTGTGCTCTTGTCGTATTATGGACTTTGCCTATAGTTTTAGCTCAGGAAGAAAATCCTTCTGAGCCGTGGAACTGGTCCGATGACTACGTGCACTCTGTGGTTAATCAGGTTCGAGCTGGTCGTGACCTGAACCCGTCAAGCTGGCCTGGTGATACGAGGGTCGCTGTTCTGTTTTCATTTGATGTTGATAATGAGACGGTGAAGGGATTACGTACAGGCGATCCTAGTGTGGGCACCCTTTCTGCAGGTCAGTATGGCTCTCGGGTAGCGCTTCCACGAGTACTTGATCTTTTGGAAACTGAGGACGTGCCTGCAACATTTTTTTTCCCTGCCTGGAGCTTGAAAATAGCTCCAGAACAGGCTGATATGATCTTGGCACCTGGTGTACATGAAATTGGTGTACATGGATGGATTCATGAATCAAACACTGCCCTGGATGGTGAGACTGAGGCGCGGCTTCTTCGACAGGCTACTGATGCTATTGAAGAGATCACCGGTACTCGTCCGGTTGGTTATCGAGCACCGTCTTGGAATCATAGTCCCAATACGCTAAGTATTATCCGTGATATGGGATTCTTATATGAAAGTTCCTTGTTTGCTGATGATCGTCCGTACGAACTTATGCAGAATGGTGAACCAACTGGATTTGTCGAATTGCCAGTCGATTGGATTTTAGACGATGCGCCATTTTTTAACCCGATAGGCAATAGGTATATGAACCCCCGAGACATCTTGCAGGTCTGGATTGATGAATTTGACCGTGCTTGGGAAGAGCAAACTATGTTTCTTCTGACGATGCATCCACATGTCATAGGACATCGATCAAATATTGTGGCCCTTGAAGGGTTGATTCAACACATAAAGACAAAGGAAGGCGTTTGGTTTGGCACACTAGAAGATGCAGCTACATGGGTGCGTGAGCAGGCCGGTTTGTGATCTTATTGGTTTAGCCGTCGTTCAGATAACGTTTAATCAAAGCAATTGCTTCACTTTGATTTTTCATCAGTTCTTGGTCAGAGACCCTAGTTACAACATTAGTTGGTTTAATAGAACCCTGTCTTGACTAATGATTATATTAATTGGTTGGCTCTGATTGGGTTGATCAGAATGTTCTTAGGGCGCACCATTTTTTGACTGACTCATCGAGCATAAGCTTGTACACGCAAATCTGATCGTAATCCATTAAAGGGGTAGTAATGAACAATAATTTTTTAGATGAACTGACCGCAGGACCCTCTCCAACAAACATGCAGATTGGCTATTTTTTTATGCGTATTCTGTTGGGGATCAATCTATTTTTTCATGGCTTTATGCGAATTATTCAGACAGGTGGGGTAGCTGTATGGGAAGAGCCCATGGCTGCTACGTTTGAGAGTACATTTTTACCAATGACACTTGTTCATGTTTTTCTAAACTTGATTCCGTACATTGAGGTGGTATTAGGCGCCATGACCCTTTTAGGGTTTTATACACGCTGGGCTTTATTAGCAGGGATTTCTTTCTATGTCGTTCTTATGTTTGGGCATACCGTTCGGCAAAACTGGGGTGGTGTTCATATTGTTATGCATTATGGATTTTATTATTGGGTCCTACTTGCTTTAATTGGCCAGAATTGGCTCGCATTAGATAATCGAAAATCTATGGAAGGAAATAGAGTTTAAGGAATAGCAGGACAGATCTTCCTGCCTTCGTAAAAATCATGGATCAATTATGATGGAAATCGAAAGAATTAACCCAAAAGGCCTGTATAAACATCCAAATTTCACACGAATTATTACTGTGAAAGGACCAATGAAACTAATTTTCATTGCAGGACAAACTCCATCGGATGGGAACTATAATGCTGTTTCTATAGGAGATTACCGCGCACAATACATTACAGTAATGGAAAACTTAGAAATACAGCTTAAGGCCGCTGAAGCCGGTTGGGATGATGTGGTATTTCAACGCATCTTTGTGCTTGATGTCGATAAGTTTAAAAATCAAACTCGAGGTGAGGGTGCGCCTAAATATGGGGATCCAAACAACCCGCCGCCAACAACATTGATTGGGGTGACAGCATTAGCTGATCCCGATTTTTTGATTGAAGTTGATCTTATGGCTATTACCGATGCCTAATCTTTATTTTCAGAAGTACCTGTCTAAAAGCGAAAAGGATTATTGTGAATAGCATTAAATTCTTTGTTGTTGCTCGATTAGTTAAGCAAAAAATTTAAAGTATATGTAGCAAATGTCTCAGACAATAAACAGAGAATTCATACCGTTGAATATTGCCATACTCACTATTTCTGATACGCGAGATGACAGTAGTGATTTTTCAGGTGCGCAACTAGTGGAGTGTTTAACAGACGCAGGTCATCTGTTATACGAGAAGGTTATAGTTAAGGACAACCTTAATGAGATAAGTGGACAAATATCAAAATGGCTCGCTGATGAAGTTGTTGAGGTGATTATTTCTACAGGTGGTACAGGAGTTACAGGAAGAGATGGAACTCCAGAGGCGGTTGAACCTCTGCTTGAAAAGACAATTGCTGGTTTTGGGGAGCTGTTTCGGTCGCTTTCATATGAAGAAATCGGCACTTCCAGTCTGCAGTCTAGATGCCTCGCAGGGGTAGCAAATGGCACTTATGTCTTCTGTCTCCCTGGTTCTACTAATGCATGCATGACAGGGTGGAATAAGATCATTTCTTTGCAACTGGATTATAGAACTAGACCCTGTAATCTTGTGGAGCTCTTGCCTAGACTGAAAGAGAAGGGTTAAATAACGACTTCAGCGGCCGAGGGGTGGTTGGAAACAACCTGAGAAGCTAACTAAAAGTTTAGCTAACCCTTTGAACCTGATCCGGTTAGTACCGGCGAAGGGACGGAAATTTCTATAAGAATCTCCACTCGCGATACGGACTGGATCTCTCGTATTTTTTAGGAGATCGGTTTTGAGAAGTACTCGATCATGTTGCCTGTTCAGGCATAGCCTATTTTTATTGCTCATTATTTTTGGTTTTTCGCCTTATAGTATTTTAGCGCAGAGCAACCTTTCTCCGCTTGAAGAAGTTGTGGTTACTGCTGGTTTTCGGGAGCAGGGTCTCATGACAAGTCCGGGTAGCATTACAGTCATTGATGAGTCTCTCGTGAAAAGTCGTGGGGCACAGCACTTAGAGTCGGCGCTTAATATCTCACCGAATGTTAACTATTCCGGTGGAGCATCCCGTTCTCGTTTTGTACAGATTCGAGGTGTTGGCGATCTAGAGCAGTTTGTTGATCCTAAACATTTCCCGTCGGTTGGAATCTTGATTGATGATATTAATTTTGGAGGCACTGCAAATGCAGGGATGCTCTTTGATGTTGAGCAAGTTGAAATTTCTCGGGGGCCACAAGGAACTCAATTTGGAACAAGTGCTTTAGCAGGGATAGTAAATATTCGAAGTAATCGTCCAACAGACCGTTTTGAGGGTTATGCAGAGGTTGGCATAGGGGATTATGGAAGTCAGAGCGCTGGCGGTGTAATCAGTGGTCCTATTAGTAATGGTGCATCAGGGCGACTTTCAGTGCACAAGAATAAGGGAGACGGGTACATGAAAAATGCCCACCTAGGGCGCTCCAGTACTAATGGTTACGATGAAACCACGATTCGAGCAACTATGGAGTTTCAGCCAACGGACAGTTCGAGTTATGAAGTGACAGCTTTCTATTTTGATAGTAATAATGGTTACGATGCTTTTACCTTGGATAACTCCAGAACAACATTATCAGACAGGCCAGGACAAGATAATCAGGATACTCTGGCCCTAGCTTTGCGAGGGTCTTGGCAGTTAAGTGAATTTGCTACTTTGGAGGCTGTCACAACTTGGTTAGATAGTGATCTTGAGTA
>JAQWRR010000086.1 GCA_029243585.1 Gammaproteobacteria bacterium | reverse complement strand
AGAATGTTGAGACGGAAGTAGAGTTTCTTGCTGAAACTTTCCAAGGGTTAAGAGGCAGGTCAGCAGTAACTTTTCGTGAAGATTTTTGTGGTACTGCAAGTGCATCATGCGAATGGGTTAGAACAGATCCCACACACAAGGCAGTTGGAGTAGATATTGACTCTAATGTTCTAGAGTGGGGAAAAATTAACCGAGTAGGTCGCCTATCTGAGTCTCAAAAAGCAAGGATTAAGCTCTTCAACAAAGATGTAATGGAGGCTGAAACTGGAATTGTTGACATCGTTGCAGCCTTTAATTTTAGTTATTGGATTTTTCGGAAGCGTAATAAATTACGCGAGTATTTGTCTCAAGCTTATTCAACGCTTGCTTCTGATGGGTTGCTTTTCTTGGATGTTTACGGCGGACCAGAAGCCTATGAAGAACAAACGGAAAAAACAAAACATGACGGATTTACTTATATTTGGGATCAAGCAGAATTTGAACCAGTAACAGGACATGCTCTTTGTCATATACATTTTAAATTTCCTGATGGCTCAAGGTTAAAGAAGGCTTTTAGTTACGAATGGCGCATATGGACATTGCCGGAGTTGCGAGAAGTATTAGAAGAGGTTGGGTTCAAAAAGGTTCGTGTATATTGGGAAGATGAAGACGAGGATGGAGAAGGTTCTGGAGAGTATTCCGAAGATGACACAGGCGAGGCAGACTTAGCTTGGATAGCCTATGTGGTAGCTGAAAAATAGAGGGCTACTAAGTTTTAAACGACAATCCTAAGTGAGCGCTTCAAGGATTGCTTGGTGTTCAGTTTTTAACCTTTCTGGTAATCGGTCCCCATAGCTTTCTAAATATTCGCCTATTTGTAACATTTCTTCATGCCATTCCTTAGTATCAACAGCTAGGAGTTGGGCAAGAACTTCTGGTGATACATCTAGGCCTGAAACATCTATGCTTTCAGCTTTTGGAAGAAATCCTATTGGTAGAGAATCTGCTTCAACACGGTCTTCGCATCGGTCGATTATCCACCTTAGAACACGGAGATTTTCGCCGAAACCAGGCCATAGAAAACGATCGTTTTTATCCCGGCGGAACCAATTAACATGAAATATCTTAGGTAGTTTTTCTGACCGCTCTGCAAAGCTAAGCCAGTGTCCCCAATAGTCGGCAAAGTTGTAACCACAGAATGGTTTCATTGCCATAGGGTCACGACGAACTATGCCGACTTCGCCAGTCGCAGCAGCAGTAGTTTCGGAGGCAACGCTAGCGCCAACTAAAACACCATGCGCCCAGTCTTTAGCCTGATATACGAGAGGTGTAAGACCCCGACGTCGTCCTCCAAAAACTAGTGCTGTTATAGGCACACCTTCGGCAGCCTCAGCTAGACTTGAATAGCCAGGGTTATTCTGTGCAGATACTGTAAAGCGAGAGTTAGGGTGGGCAGCATCACCATTTTCTGATGTATATGGTCTTCCCTGCCAGTCAGTTACTGGTTCTCCAGTTTCTTTGTCTTCCCACCATGGTTCATTGTCAGCAGTTACAGCAACATTAGTGAAAATTGTTTTACTAGTGATCGCTTCATAGGCATTGGGGTTAGTTTTTCGATTAGTTCCTGGAACTACTCCAAAAAGTCCCGCTTCTGGGTTAATTGCTCGTAATTGACCTTCATTATCTAGGTGCATCCAGGCTATATCATCACCTAATGTCCAAACCTTCCATCCTTTATGACTTTCCGGTGGAATAAGCATTGCTAGATTAGTTTTGCCGCACTGTGAAGGGAAGGCACAAGCGAGGTAATGTATTTCTCCTTCAGGGTTCTCAATACCCACTATCAACATGTGCTCGGCAAGCCAACCCTCAGTTTGAGCTTGATAGCTTGCAATTCTTAGTGCATGACATTTTTTCCCAAGTAATGCATTACCACCATAACCGGATCCGTAACTCATAATGCTAAGTTCTTCAGGGAAATGCATTATGTAGCGCCTGTCTGGATCCAACTCGCCAATTGAGTGGAGTCCCTTTATGAAACTACCGGTTTCTTCTATGTTAGATAGAGCCTCATTACCCATCCTGGTCATCAAGTACATGTTTGCTGCAACATAGGTGCTATCGGTTATCTCAACCCCATAACGGGAGTACGATGAACCCATAGGTCCCATGCAATACGGTATGACATACATTGTGCGGCCTTGCATGCAGCCTGAAAAGAAACCCATCATCATTTCTTTTGCCTTGGCTGGGGGCATCCAATTATTGTTTGGTCCTGAATCAGTCTCGTTTTCAGAGCAAACATATGTAAGGTGTTCCACCCTAGCTACATCTTTAGGGTCGGAGCGATGAAGATAACAATCAGGATAATTATCTTGATTAAGTTCAAGTAGGTCTCCCCCTCCAAGCATCTCTTGAACAAAGGTGTCATATTCTTCTGAGGTTCCCGTGCACCAATGAATTTGATCAGGTTTAGTGAGTTCAGCTATGTCGTTAACCCAGTTGCTGAGATCTTTTAATCGAGTAGTCATAGACCCTGCGTAAATAGTAGGTGATTGATAATGGCGGAGTATAGCGACCTTACTAAAAGATTCCATAGGTTCGGCGCTTGAAACTAACATTTTTTAGTCTAATCGCCGTTCGCAATGCTTGAGCAGCAGGATATAGTGTGAGGATGATGGATATGATTGATGTATTTCGCCCTGATGGTTTATTGGCCAAGCACTTGCCAGGGTTCACCTATCGGGAAGCCCAAGAAGAGATGGCTCAAATCATTCGTGATGCCCTTGTACGTCCCAAAAATTTAGCATTAGAGGCTGGGACTGGCATAGGTAAAACTTTTGGTTACCTAGTGCCTGTGCTTATGTCCGGTCGGCGGGCGGTTATTTCTACAGGGACACTACCACTTCAGGATCAGCTATATCACCGCGATCTTCCGCTCTTAGGATCAGCAATAGGGCGTCCTGTTGATGTTGCCTTACTGAAGGGACGTGCGAACTATTTGTGTTGGCATCGATTAAAAAATGCGCAGCATAGTGAATTACGTGATAGCCAATTATTGACTAAGCTTATGGAGGTTGAGGACTGGGCACGAGCTACCGAAAATGGTGATTTAACAGAAATTGAGAATACATCTATCACTGATAATGCTTTAAGAACATTCATTACTTCTAACTCAAATAATTGTCTTGGTAGTCAGTGTGATTTTTTTGAAGATTGTTTTCTTGTGAAGGCGAGAAGACGCGCGCAGGATGCTGATATTGTGGTAGTTAATCATCACCTATTGCTAGCTGATTTAGCGCTTAAAGATGCTGGGTTTGGTGAGCTGCTTCCGAGGATGGATACCGTCATAGTGGATGAGGCTCATCAGTTACCAGAAATAGCACAGCAATTCTTTGGTATTTCACTGAGTAGTCGGGAGGTAGAGTATCTTGCAAGAGATATTAATACCGAACTTCGTGCTGCCGGAATATCTGCCAGCGAGATAGAGATTCTTTGTAATGACATGATGCAAGTTGTGTCTAATGCTCGCACTAAATTTGGAATATTAGAGGGAAGAACTCAATGGGAGAATTGTCCCCAGAGTATGCATGGCGATCTGGAGGATTGGGGGGATCGTCTTAAGCAAATCAGCAATCATTTGGAGCATGCGCGAGACATTAATCCCGGACTGCAAAAGTGTGTGGAACGATGCCAGGATTCCTTAGAAAGACTAAATGAAATTCTTTCAGGTGATAGGGAAGGTCTAAAATGGGTAGAGGCTTCGCGGAGTAGCATTGCTGTTCATTGGACGCCGCTAAATGTAGGTGCTGAGCTTGGTTCCCGAATTGCTTCACATTCAGCAAATTGGGTTTTCACATCTGCCACACTTGCTGTGGGTGCATCGTTTGAGCATTTTCTTGGTCGAGTTGGTGTTCCAGACGCGCAGACTCATATTTTATCGAGTCCGTTTGATTATAAGTCTAATTCAAGGCTTTATTTGCCTGAGGGGCTTCCACAGCCAGCAGATGCAGACTATATTTTTGTCTTGCTTGCGACTATCTGGTCGATAGTAGAGGCAACAGGTGGCGGAATATTCCTATTGTTCACAAGTTATCGTTGTTTAAATGAAGCTCGTGAGTGGTTGATGAAGAAACAGTTACCGGGTCCGCTACTGGTTCAGGGAGATAATTCACGGACCAAGATGCTGGAAGAATTTCGTCAATCTGGAAATGCCCTGCTGCTTGGTACTAGTAGTTTTTGGCATGGTGTTGATGTTAAAGGACCTTCACTTCGGCTTGTCGTTATCGATAAGTTACCATTCGCTTCTCCTGGAGACCCATTAATTCAGAGCCGCCTAAATGCTATTAGACAGGAAGGAGGCGACCCGTTTAATGAATTTCAGCTTCCACAAGCCATTCTGTCTCTTAAGCAGGGAGTAGGTAGGCTGATAAGGGATTTTTCTGACCGAGGACTCATCATAATAGGAGATCCACGCTTGCGAACTCGAAGTTATGGGCGCGTTTTCTTGAAAAGTTTGCCGCCAATACCAATAGTTGATAATGATAAAGAAGCCTTGTTTTTTGCGGATTCTTTGAATCCTTCTGAATTTAGATAAATACTTAAGACCAATGAACCTATTAGCTTTTGAAACTTCAAGTCAACAGGGTTCTGTTGCTATACAGGTTGACGGGAAAGTTACCGAAAAGTTTATGCAAAGTTCAAAGCAGCAGACAAGAGATTTACTGCCTCTAACAAAAACACTTTTGACAGAAGCAGGGCTTAAATTAACTGACCTCGATGGAATAACCTTTGGCCGCGGTCCAGGATCTTTTACAGGTTTGCGTATTGCGGCGGCAGTTGCGCAAGGCTTGAGTCTTGCATCTGAGCTCCCTTTATTTCCAGTGTCTAGTCTTGCTGCAATTGCTCAGGGAGCTTGGAGATCAAACCAAATCATTAATACCCTGGTTTGCATTGACGCTTATATGGGGGAGGTATTTTGGGGGCGATTTTGCATTCAAGATGGGCTAGCTCATGCTACCAGTGAGGAATGTCTTGGTTCCCCGGAAACTGTTAATAGCGCCAGCCTTGATTCATGGAGTGCGGTAGGTAACGGATTTCTGTCTTATGAGGTAGTACTGGAAAGGCTGCTTAAAAATGCTGAAAGTACGCATGTGGGTGCCTATCCCTGCGCAAGAGATCTATTCCCCCAAGCTATGGCTGATTTGGCAAAGGGGCTTGGGCAACGTCCTGAGGTCGCTACGCCCGTCTACTTGAGGTCTGAAAAGGCCTGGAAAAGATGAGCTTCATGCGCTTTGTGCATCGTAAAAACTTTAGTATCTATCGTCACTAAACTGTAATAGTCTCCTTGTGTAATAGCTCATTATCAAGGGTCTTGACTAAAGATTATGGGAAATATACGGGTCTTAGTAGTTGAAGACGAAATTGCAATACAAGATATGCTGGTATTCAATCTCAGTCGAGCAGGATATGAGGTGTTGCCTGTCGGATCAGGGAGGGAGGCTCGTTCATCTATAGTAGATAAGTATCCAGATGTGGTACTGATGGACTGGATGTTGCCCGACGTGAGTGGTTTGGAGTTGATGCGTCAGTTGAAACGTGACCCTGACACTCGGGAAATACCCATTATTATGCTAACGGCTCGCGTTGCAGAAGATGACAGAGTAGCAGGGCTTGATGGTGGAGCTGATGATTATATTACTAAGCCATTTTCTCCACGTGAGTTGCTTGCTCGAATCAAGGTGGTTTTGCGTCGAGGGCTAATCGTAGCAGATGAGATTGTTACTGCAGGCGGTTTAAACATGGATACGGGTAGCCACAGGGTTACTGTGAATAAGAAAGAAATCCTTCTAGGACCTACTGAATACAAGCTTCTAAACTTTTTTATGCGTCACCAGGATCGAGTTTACAGTCGGGGGCAATTGTTAGACAGAATATGGGGCGGAACAGTTTATGTGGAAGACAGAACGGTTGATGTACACATACGCAGGCTCCGCAAAGCCCTGACTCCTCACAGTTGCGATAAGCTAGTTCAAACCGTCCGTGGGGTGGGTTACAGGTTTTCCTGTCGTGAGGTGTGAGTTTGCCAAGTCGCTGGATATCACAACTATTTTTTCTAGGAAGTTCGCTGGGAGCTGCTTTACTGCTTGGCCGGTGGTTTGGTAGTGTTGGCTGGTGGTTGGTTGGCGGTCTTGCCCTATATCTCGTATACATCCTTCGTAATTTATACGTTCTTGATCAAATGCTGTGTCACGGGAAACATATACCGTTTCAGATGAGAGGTTTGTGGGCGGAACTGTTTGCAAAGATAGAGCAATTAAAGACTAAGTCCAGAAGCCGAAAAAAACGCTATCAAAATCTATTGCGTGAGGTGAGAGAATCAACTGGTGCATTACATGAAGCGGGTATCATTTTAAACTCAAATTCTGAGATTCAGTGGTTTAATCCCGCTGCTACCCGTTTGATAGGATTAGATTATAAGACGGACATTGGGCAACGGATCGATAATTTTCTCCGGCACCCAGACTTGGTGAGATCTCTAGAAGACCCACAAGAATCAATGCTGACTATTCCCTCTTTAAAAGAAGAGCGGGGGCAGCTAGCTATTCAAATAATTCCGTATGGCAAATCTCAGCGTCTTGCAATAGTTCGGGATATTACAAAGGAGTTGCAATCGGAGCGGACGCGCCGTGATTTTGTGGCAAATGCTTCCCATGAACTGCGCTCGCCATTGACTGTTATTAGTGGGTACCTTGAAGTACTTGCTGATGATAAGGGGTTGCCGGAGAACTGGAGTATCCCCATCAGTGAGATGGGACGACAAGCCGAACGTATGACCCGTATTTTACGTGATCTAATTGAGCTAACGAAGCTTGATTCACAACGGCAGGAAGGTTCTATTGAGCGCGTTGACGTGGCAAAACTTCTTAAGTTGATTGCGCAGGAGTTTTCTGGAAAAAAAAGTATCGCACAAATCCAGTTAGAGCTGCATACAGATGTGTCTTTGTTAGGAAGCGAAGTCGGTTTGTATTCAATATTTTATAATTTGATTCACAATGCTGTGCGTTTCACACCTGCAGAGGGTGAAATTATATGTCATTGGAAATTAGTTGATTCGGGAGCTGAATTTTCAGTGCAAGATTCTGGAATTGGAATTCCGGAAGATATGATTTCTAGAGTTACGGAAAGATTTTTTCGGGTTGATCGTGGTCGTTCGAGAGAACTCGGGGGTACTGGGCTTGGCCTGGCAATAGTAAAACACTCGCTGCAGATTCATGAGGCCACCTTAAATATAGAAAGCGAAACTGGTGAGGGTAGCTTGTTTACATGTGCTTTCCCTAAGGAAAGAGTCATAACTCAGGTAGAAAAACTATGAGCTGTCGTATAATGGAATTGTTATGGAAGTAGCAGAATTTGGACAAGATGTATCACATGGCTTTAATGACGAGTTAGAGCGAATACGCAGTTCTTTTTTGCAAATGGGAGGGCTTGTAGAAGAACAATTTGGTCATGCGTTGAAGGCGCTTACTGATGCGGATAGCGAATTGGGTCTTCAAGTGGCCAAGAACGACGTTAACATTAACCAAATGGAGGTTGCAATAGACGAAGAATGTAGGCGAGTTTTGGCTACAAAAGCCCCTGCAGCTGGAGATTTGCGTTTAATTATTGCAACGATAAAGGCCATCACGGATCTAGAGAGAATCGGTGATGAGGCTGAAAAAATTGGTTCGTTGGCGGCTAAGCTTGCTGTGGTTGAAAGGCCACGTACAAATTACCGTGAACTCCGAAATCTTGCTCGGCATGTGAAGGATATGATTCACGGCGCTCTTGACGCATTTGCTCGTCTTGATGTGCAATTGGCATTGGATATTGTAAAAGCGGACGAAGAGGTAGACTTAGAATATGAAACTATCTATCGTCAGAGTATCACCTTCATGATGGAAGACCCACGAATGATAAGCCGTGTTATGGATGTGACATGGACAGCGCGCGCTCTAGAACGAATAGGTGATCATTCAAAGAATATTTGTGAGTATGTGATCTTTCTGGTTCATGGAAAGGATATACGTCACTCTGATCTGCGCAATTTGCAAGCAGATGTCAGGGACCCTGTTGACAACCAAGAAGTGATGAAATGATTTCAACTAGAAAGCATAGAAGATGGGCTAATTTTACTGGTTCAGGAGTAGTTTTTGGGTTGATTGGCTATGCTTTATTTGCTCAATATGTTCTTGGATTGGAAGCTTGCCCCTTGTGCATTTTTCAACGTGTTGCTTTTATTGCAGCGGGAATTTTTTTCCTTATTGCTGGAATACATAACCCAGAAGGTTTAGGTTCACGGGTATATGGTGTGCTTGCTTTTGCAGCCAGCGCTGTTGGTATGGGTATTGCAGGAAGACATGTTTATATCCAGAACCTTCCAGAAGACCAAGTGCCACCTAACTGTGGAGCTGGTCTTGATTACATGTTAGATGTGTTTGGTCCATTTGAAGCAATACGTATGGTTTTGGCAAGTGCTGGTGAATGTGCTGATATCAATTGGCAGTTTCTTGGTATCAGTATGCCAGGGTGGGCCCTACTGTGGTTCATATTCCTGGGCATCCTGGCTGTTATGGCAAATGGAAAACGACTCACTAACTAGTCATCTATAGATTCTAGTGTTTTCGCTTCATGGTTTTTTTCTAGCAATAATTCTGCAGTTCGATAGTAAATATCAGCTAGTTTAGGAATATCGTCTATCAATACTTCTTCGTTTACTTTATGGATAGTCTTATTTAAAGGACCAAATTCGACAATATCTACCCCATGGGGGGCAATAAAGCGCCCATCGGAAGTGCCACCGCTTGTTGAGAGTTCGGGATTAATGCCAGTATGTTCATTAATTGCTGTAGAAAGAGCGTTAGATAACCTACCTTCCTGAGTAAAAAACGGATTACCAGCGTTCCGCCAAGTTATATCACAATCAATTCCAAGGCCTAAAGCCAAGTTTTCTATATGTGAAGATAATGATTCTTGTGTCCATTTAGTTGAATACCGAAAGTTGAATCGACATTTAAGTTCACCAGGGACCACATTAGGCGCACCCGCATCTGAGTGAACATTCACCATTTGAAAGCTTGTAGGTGGAAAATGCTTAGTACCATTATCAATTGGTTTTCTATTTATCTCATGCACAAGATTAGCAAGGTCATGTATGGGGTTTCGTGCTTCTGCTGGATAAGCCACGTGGCCTTGTATTCCTCGTAAAGTCATTAAACCCGTAAGACTTCCGCGTCGCCCAATACGAACCGTATCACCCAATTTTTTTGAGCTAGAGGGTTCGCCAACAATACACCAATCAATTGTTTCTTTGCGTTTTGATAGAGTTTCCATTACTCGATATGTACCGTCTCTTGCCTCTCCTTCTTCATCGCTTGTGATTAAAAGCGCAATAGATCCATTATGATTCGGGTAGTTTTCAACAAACCGCCGGCAGGCAAATACCATTGCAGCCAAGCCAGACTTCATGTCGGCAGCCCCTCGGGCGACTAGCCGACCATCATGGACCTCAGCTGCAAAAGGATCAGATATCCATTCATCTAATGAGCCTGGGGGGACCACATCGGTGTGACCTGCAAAACAAAGAACTGGATGCCCGTTGCCATGACGCACCCATAGGTTATCTACTTCACCAAAGCGTAAATGTTCTACTTGGAAATCGAGAGGGTCTAAAATATCGCAAATCAGCCTCTGGCAGCCTTCATCTTTAGGTGTTATAGATGGCCGGCGAATGAGTTTCTGGGTGAGTTTAAGGACCGAATCATCAATATTATTCATCTTATAAGTGTCTCATATCAGTTGTGTTTATGTTGATATAAAAGCTTTAGGAATCGATTGAAATAATTTTTTTTTGTTTTTTATAATATTTTGTAACCTAAATGTAACAGTGTTCAAACAATATGCTTCTGAATTTCTAAGCAGACTGGTAGGTTTGAAAAATTGATGGAGCATATTATGAGATTTATATTGAGCACTTTGCTTGCTGTTGTCATGTTTTTCATAGCCCCGTTACATGCACAGACTGACGAGGTTCAAGAGATTGCGGAGCTAAAAGAACAGATTATGCAGCTTGCTGAAAGATTATCTCAACTTGAGCAAAATAGATTGAATAATTCAGTGTCAATTGAGACAAGTCAAATTGAGCAGGTCTTAGCAGCTGAAACGCCACAGCCTATAGTCTCAGCACAAAATGAAAAGGTTCGGTTGGCAGGGGATCTTAGGTATCGACATGAGAGCATTTGGGATGATTTGTATGCAAACAGACATCGTCATCGTATTAGAGCGCGCATGAGTGTCACGGCAGATGTTGCTGAGGATACGATTGCGGTTTTTGGTTTGTCTACTGGGCCGAGAACTAACGACTCAGGAAACCAAACATTTGATGAAGGGTTTTCATATAAACCGATTGGTGTTGATCTTGCTTATTTTAATTGGGGTGTTACAGAGGATCTCAATGTTTTTGGTGGAAAAATGCCAAGTCCTTTTTTTCGACCCACTAGTTATCATCTAATCTATGATAGTGACATACGACCAGAAGGGCTTGCCGCTAAGTATCAATCCGGATCATTTTTTAGTAATGCATCTGCATTCTGGGTAGAGGAACGTACTGATGGTTCTGATTCGATGCTTTACGGATTACAGGGTGGATATAAGGGTGATCTAAATCATGGCTTGGGATTAACAGCTGGTATAAGTTATTACGAAACATCTAATATGAAAGGGCGAAAGCCTATTTTTACGCCTGATAATGGCCAAGGTAATCAGCTCGATCTTAATGGAAACTATTTGTACGGGTTTTCACAATTCAACATTTTTAGCGAGCTTCGTTTTCAATTGGGTGGACAACCAGCCACGTTTTTTGCCGATTATGTTCGTAATAGTGAAGCAGAAGAATTCGATGATGGATATGCAACAGGAATTACTTATGGAAGTACTTCTAACCCAGGAAACTGGTCATTAGCTTACGTCTATCAAGATAGTGGGGCTAATGCAGTCATTGGCGCATTTTCGGATTCAGATTTTTCTGGTGGAACCAGTGATGGCCGCGCTCATACTTTTAGAGCAGGTTATGCGTTCTATAATGGATGGAATGTTGGTGTGCGATATGTGACTGGTGAGAGAGGCGAAGCCGCCGGAAAAAATAGAGACTATGACCGATTAATGGCTGACGTATTATTCAGATATTAAATTGAGGACAGCTAAAGTCTTAATAAGTCATTTAAGCTCGTTTTTGATCTTGTTTTTGCATCAACACGTTTGACAATTACGGCGCAGTACAAGCTGTATTTTTCGTCGTCTGAAGGCAGGTTTCCTGATACGACCACAGACCCTGATGGAATTCTTCCATAGCTGATTTCGCCCGAAGATCGATCATAGATGCGCGTGCTTTGCCCGATGTATACACCCATGCCGATTACGCTGTCTCGCTCGACTACAACTCCCTCAACAACCTCAGAGCGTGCACCAATGAAACAGTTATCCTCGATTATGGTTGGGGTTGCTTGTAATGGTTCTAGCACGCCTCCAAGCCCAGCACCACCAGAGAGGTGAACATTCTTGCCCACTTGGGCGCAGCTTCCAACCGTAGCCCATGTATCTATCATTGCCCCTTCGTCAATGTAAGCGCCAATATTTACATATGAAGGCATGAGCACGACATTCGATGCGACATAAGCTCCACGTCGGGCTATCGCTCCTGGAACCACTCTTGCGCCAGAGGCGGCAAATTCTGTTTGATTAAAGTCCGCATATTTTAAAGGAACCTTATCAAAAAACTCAGTAAATCCAGCGCTTATTGGTTTGTTTTTACTAACCCGAAAAGAAAGTAAAACAGCTTTTTTTAGCCAATCATTAACAACCCAGATCCCGTCTTTGGGTTCGGCAACACGTAGTTCACCAGAATCAAGACCATCTATACAATGTTCTATGGCATCGACTATCTCAGCCTCAACAGATGTAGGAGCTAGTTCAGTGCGTTGCTCCCAAGCTGAATTGATGACCTTTATAAGAGCAGACATAAAAAATCTCCTGCAACGTACGTGTTATTTATCGCCACTCTAGGTTTTACTAGGCTGGGATAGAGTTGTTTTCATAGTAGTGATAAGTTCTTTACAGAGCTGTTCATCTAGAGGCATATTCTCACTAGTAGTAATAAAAAATATATCCTCAGCCTTCTCTCCTAAAGTCGTTATTTTAGCGTTATGCATACTTACATCATGTTGTTCAAATATTTGACTGATTTGCAAAAGAAGCCCAGGCCTATCTCCGGTCACCAGTTCCAGAACTGTTCGACAATTATCGTGGTCTTGTGCAATGCTCACTTGCACTTCCGTGTCAAACATTCTTACTCGCCGAGAGGCTTGCCGATTAACGGTAAGTTTTTTATCAGTATCGGCGGTAAGTGCTTTTAAAACCCTAGTACGAATTTCTTGGAGTCTCCTGATATTACTTATTGGTTGGCCGTCGTTTTCAAGAACACAGTAGGTATTTAGTGTCTGTGCACTGCTCATTGGGACAATTCTAGCATCTGCAACTGTTAGACCAAGTTGATCTAAAACAGCAGTTGTACGTCCGAATGAACTTAGTTTTTTTGGTGCATAAACCATGATGGCTGTGAGCGCTTCGGAGGCATGGTCACTAACGTCGACGACAAGCTTATTTGTGGTTTTTGCTTCAGCAAGTATGCCTGTATGCCAGGCAATTTCTTCAGGCTTATGTCTGAGATAGTATTCATTTGTAAAATTATCCCATACAGGCTTCCAAGACTTAGGTTTTACACCATTTTTTTTCAGAATTTCTTCGGCTTGGGTTTGGGTCTCTAAAATGAGTTCTTTAGCATCAATAGGTTCGGAAAACCCTCTTCTAAGAGCACGTTTTGTAAGTTGGTATAGCTCCCAGAAAAGAGAGTTTTTCCACGAATTCCAGATCTTCGGGTTTGTTCCGCGAACGTCTGCTACTGTAAGCACATAAAGGTAGTCAAGGTGTGTCTCATCTCCAACGATATGGGCAAATTCGTTGATTACGACAGGATCATTAAGATCCTTTTTTTGCGAGGTCATGGATAACAGCAAATGATTTTTTACAAGCCATGCGAGAAGCCTTGCATCATAACGACTCATGCCGTGTTCCAAACAAAAAGCCTCAGCATCTACAGCGCCAAGTGTTGAGTGATCTCCACCACGTCCCTTAGCAATGTCATGAAATAGACCAGCTAAATATGCAATTTCTGGTTTAGAGAGTGACTGCATTATGCCGCTACACTCGGGGTGCTCATGGTCAAAACGCGGTAAAGCAAAACGTCTGAGATTTTCTACTACGAACAGAGTGTGCGCATCTACTGTGTAGGCATGAAATAAATCATATTGCATGCGTCCAACTATTCTTCCAAACGCAGGAATATAAAGACCTAATACTCCATAAGTATTCATACGTTTTAAAGTACGCGTGACTCCTTGTGGCTCCCGAATTATGTCAAGAAAAAGCCTATGATTTTTGGGGTTTTGTCGAAATTCTTCATCGATCAGATATAGATTTTGTTTTATGAGCGCAATTGTTCTTGCGTTTATTCCATGGAGTTCTAGGTTTCTCTCTAAAAGAAGAAAGATTTCGAGCAAAGCTGATGGGTTGTGGGTAAAGATGTCTTTCTTTACTGCTTCCAGATAACCATTACGTTCCTGAAAATCCTGGTTTATATGGTTTGGTAAAGCTTCAGGGTCTCGAAGAATTGCCTCTTCAAATAGTTGCAGTAGCATTTCATTTAGTCGGCTTATTTCCATCACTGTGCGGTAGTATTTTTGCATCAGTTGCTCAACTGCCAGAGTGTAAGTAGCGTCTTCATAGCCAAGCATCTGAGCGAGCTTAGACTGATGATCAAACAAGAGGCGATCTTCTCGTCTTCCTACCTGTAAATGTAGTCCGAATCTGACTCGCCAAAGAAACGTACGACCTGTTTCAAGTATTTTTAATTGTCCCGGTGTAAGAAAGCCATGGTTCGTTAGTTCATTGAAGCTTTCGGTATCTAAATGTCGCTGAGCAATCCACCCAATCATTTGTATGTCTCTTAATCCTCCCGGGCTACCCTTAATGTTTGGTTCAAGGTTATACCCTGTATCGTCATATCTATGATGCCTTTTGATCTGTTCAGAATGTTTTGCCTCATAGAATGCTGCAGGCTCCCAGATATTATCTTTTGATATGTGCTTTTTCATGGTCTTAAAAAGCTCAGTTGGACCACTGAGTAGCCGCGCTTCCATTAAAGTTGTTAGCACGGTAACGTCGTCTTTTGATTGGATAGCACAATCTTGAGCTGTACGAACGGAATGTCCAACCTCCAATCCGATATCCCAAAGCAAAGTTAAAAACTGACTAATTTTTGCATCGATATCAGTGCTTTCCTTCTCTGAAAGTAAAATCATGAGATCAATATCGGAATAAGGATGTAGTTCACCTCTCCCGTAACCGCCGACGGCTATTAGTGCGCATTGTTTTTTTGCATCAGTTGCAAAGTGGTTCCAAACAGACAGGATAATCTCGTCAATAATTAATGAGCGATCCTGTACTAGAACATCAATTGACTCATTGTTATAGAAACGAGTTGCAAGACTATCATTAGCTTTTTTTAATACATCACGAAAGAACTTAATAGATCTATTTGTAGTTTTAAGAGCATTATCAAGAGCCACTTTGTCAATTGATGATTGTCGTTGTGAGGACGATATTGCTTTTTTTCTCGTCATGGTTTTTTTAACGATCTTTAGCGCCAAGAGTGAGTACTTCATATCCTGATCCTGTCACCAAGATAGTATGCTCCCATTGGGCAGATAGTGAGTGATCCTTTGTCACCACTGTCCAGCCATCACTTAAAAGCTTAACGGTACGTTTTCCTGCATTAATCATTGGTTCTACTGTGAGAGTCATTCCTTCCAAGAGCTCTAGTCCGGTATTTGATTTTCCATAATGAAGAACTTGTGGATCTTCATGGAACCCCCTACCAATACCGTGTCCACAATACTCCCGAACGATAGAAAAGCGGTTTTTTTCTACATGTCTTTGTACAGCGGCCCCTATATCCCCCAAACGCTTCCCAGCGCGAATTTGTTCTATACCTAACCACATCCCTTCATAACAGACTCGAGATAACCGTTCGCTTAATATGGTTGGGTTGCCCACTTGAAACATACGGCTTGTATCGCCATGGAATCCATCTTTGATAACAGTAATATCAATATTTATGGCATCGCCATTTTTTAGTTTTTTATCCCCTGGAATACCGTGGCACACAACATGGTTAACAGAAGTGCAAATTGACTTCGGAAATCCTCGGTAATTTAGAGGCGCTGGTATAGCCTCTAAGTCTTCTACAATATACCGATGACAAATTTGATCTAGTTTATCGGTTGATATGCCTGGTTTGACATGCTCACTAATCATATCTAGAACACTCGCGGCTAATCTGCCCGCTATACGCATCTTTTTCTGTTCTTCCAAAGTTTTAATTGTGACGCTCATAGTGTCAGTTAACCCTTACTTTTGGGATAAAAATCAATAGGAACAAGCGATGCTTAGCCATATGGGAAAGCGAGCGTGATTGTTGCTGAAACCCACCTATGGTATAAAGCGGGCGCCTTATAGGCAATTAAATACACACACGTACCAATACTTGCGAGCGGGGTGCCCTGTAAAAAATGGGTTGCTAACAAGGGTTACGTGGAGGATTAACCCGAGAGAAGGAGCTTCCATGACCGACGTATCCATGCGCCGGATGCTTGAGGCGGGGGTGCATTTTGGTCACCAAACCCGCTTCTGGAACCCAAAAATGGCACCGTTCATTTTTGGCGAAAGAAATCGCATCCATATAATTAATCTAGAGAAAACTTTACCGCTATATATTGAAGCGACTGAGTTTGTTCGTAACCTTATTGCCGACAACGGTAAAGTTTTGTTTGTTGGATCTAAAAGAGCAGCACGCGATGCTATGACTGAAGAGGCAAAGCGTTGTGGTATGCCTTATGTCACCCATAGATGGCTTGGCGGTATGCTTACAAACTTTAAGACAATCAGGCAATCCATCAAGCGATTAAAAGAGTTAGAGGAATTGACGGCAGAGGGAGCTGGAACAGCATTTACCAAGAAAGAGAGTCTTGGTTTATCTAGGGATAGAGATAAGCTTGAAAGGACCCTAGGCGGGATCAAGGAGATGGATTCACTGCCAGATGTAGTTTTCGTCGTTGATGTAGGTCATGAAGAGATAGCGATAAAAGAAGCTGCCAAACTTGGTATTCCAGTAATTGCAGTTGTAGACACCAATTCTTCTCCCGAAATGGTTGATTACCTTATTCCAGGAAATGATGATGCTATGAGGGCTGTTCAATTTTATGCTCATGGTATTGCCGAA
Organism: Gammaproteobacteria bacterium; assembly: GCA_029243585.1. Lineage (GTDB taxonomy): Bacteria > Pseudomonadota > Gammaproteobacteria > Steroidobacterales > Rariloculaceae > UBA6522. The sequence continues at coordinate 353 of JAQWRR010000086.1, read as the reverse complement.
GCAGTGTTGGCTGGGCGTGAATCAATTCCGGTAGTTCCTACAGGTGATGATGAGTTTGTTGAGTTGGATGATGAGGGGCGGCCTAAGGCAGAAAAGAAAAAGCCTGCTTCCCAGAAAAAAACCATAAAGAAAAAAATAGCCAAGAAAATATCTGTAAAGAAAAAACCGAAAGCTAAATTAGTAGAGCCCGAAACCAAAGAGGATGCTGCTCTCGAGGTTTCTGTTGAGGATGCTGCTCCCGAGGTTTCTGTTGAGGATGCTGCTCCCGAGGTTTCTGTTGAGGATGCTGCTCCCGAGGTTTCTGTTGAGGATGCTGCTCCCGAGGTTTCTGTTGAGGATGCTGCTCCCGAATC
>JAQWRR010000082.1 GCA_029243585.1 Gammaproteobacteria bacterium | reverse complement strand
GAAAAACCTAAACCCTATTAATCTCAAGGACCATACCTTGCAATATGTATTAAAAGGGCATCATGGGGCAACACGTGTCTTCATGCAGCCTGCCTCAGAGGGTACGGGAATAATCGCAGGTGGTGCTATGCGTGCAGTATTTGAGTGTGCCGGCGTGCGAAATGTATTAGCTAAAAGTTATGGATCCAGAAATCCAATTAATGTAGTTCGAGCTACGATGGATGCATTGTTGAGTATGTCTTCTCCTCAGGAGGTTGCCGAGAAGCGTGGAAAATCTGTTGAAGAGATTCTTGGTTGAAATGATGGCAAAAGCTAAATCAAAATTGAGAGTTACTCTTCTTAAAAGATCTGCAGGAAGAAAGCCGAGGCATGCCGAATGTGTTAGAGGACTTGGGTTACGTCGTATACGTCATACGGTAGAGGTGATTGATACGCCGGAAAACCGTGGGATGATTAATAAAGTATCTTACCTATTAAAGGTTGAGGAAGCTTAAGTGCGTTTAAATTCTTTAAAACCTGCGCGTGGTTCTCATAAAGTTGGTAAGCGTCGAGGACGTGGTATATCCGCTGGACAGGGAAAAACCGGTGGTAGGGGCGTCAAGGGACAAAAGTCCCGTTCTGGTGGTTACCATAAAGTGGGTTTTGAGGGCGGTCAGATGCCTTTGCAAAGGCGGCTACCAAAAATTGGCTTCTATTCAGCACAAAGTAAACTTCGTGCCGAGGTTCGGTTGCATGAGCTGGAGCTTGTGAAGGAAGATTTAGTTGATCTGGCGGCGTTAAAAAAACATCGCCTGATTCCGAAAATAACCCAACATGCAAAAGTAATCGCATCTGGCAAGATAAAGAAGGCTGTCAAAGTAGTTGGGCTTGCAGTAACCCCAGGCGCTCGTGTGGCAATTGAGTCAGCGGGTGGAAGTGTGGAACAGTAATCATGGCAAAGGAAGGATCAGCAGTGTCGGCGTCAATTCTTGGGGAAGCAACTCGCTTCTCTGAAGTTCGCCAGCGCCTGTTCTTTTTGATAGGGGCACTAGTGGTCTATCGGATTGGCACATTTATACCTGTGCCTGGCATTGACCCATTTGCCCTTGAGCAGTTTTTCGAGGCGCAGTCCGGAACGATTTTAAGTATGTTTAATATGTTTTCTGGTGGGGCGCTTGAAAGACTCTCGATTTTTGCTCTTGGGATTATGCCGTACATTTCTGCCTCTATTATTATGCAGATGTCGACCCATGTCGTGCCACAACTTGGTCAACTTAGAAAAGAAGGCGAAGCAGGTAGGCGTAAAATCACACAGTACACGCGATACGGCACAGTACTCTTATGTGCTTTCCAATCAACAGCTGCTACAACAGCGTTACAGAACCAGGGTGTGGTTATAAATCCAGGACCCTCTTTTGTTTTTACTGCTTCTGTCACGCTTGTTTGTGGAACCATGTTTTTAATGTGGTTAGGTGAGCAGATTACAGAGCGTGGTTTAGGCAATGGCATTTCAATGATTATTTTAGCCAGCATTGTTTCAGGTTTGCCGTCTGCTATAGGCGGAACGCTTGAGCTAGTGAATACTGGCGGAATGAATCCAGCCATGCCATTTATTATGGGGATTTTGATACTGGGTGTGACAGGATTTGTTGTGTTTATGGAGCGTGCTCAACGTAGAATTACAGTTAACTACGCTAAAAGACAACAGGGTAGAAGGCTCTACGCTGGACAGACATCCCACTTACCATTCAAAATTAATATGGCAGGGGTCATACCTCCTATATTCGCTTCAAGTTTGATCTTGTTTCCAGCGACAATTGCTAGTTGGTTTGGCACAAGCCAGGCTGTGTCCTGGCTTCAGAGAGTTGCAGCAAGTCTTTCGCCAGGCCAGCCGTTGTACATTCTTTTTTATGCATCACTGATAATTTTCTTCTGCTTTTTTTATACAGCACTGGTTTTTAACTCTAAAGAGACTGCCGATAACCTTAAACGCTCAGGAGCATTTATTCCTGGTATTCGTCCTGGCCAACAGACAGCAGAGTATATTGATAGGGTGCTGACTAGGCTAACATTCTGGGGCGCAATATATATTACGGCCGTTTGCCTCATGCCAGAATTTATGATTTTGAGGTTTAATGTGCCTTTCTACTTTGGTGGTACTTCCCTCCTTATTATTGTTGTAGTAACAATGGATTTCATGTCGCAGCTGCAGGCACACATGATGAGCCATCAATACCAGGGATTATTAAACAAGGCTAATTTACGTGGAGCCGGCAGAAGCTAGGTATGCCGGAGATAACAAATGAAAGTTAGAGCATCAGTAAAAAAAATCTGTCGTAACTGTAAAATAGTTCGTCGCAAACGGGTAGTGCGAGTGATCTGTTCTGACCCAAGACATAAGCAAAGGCAAGGCTAAGGAACACATTATGGCTCGTATTGCTGGCATAAATATCCCGATAACTAAACACGTTAGTATTGCGCTGACACATATTTATGGTGTTGGACGAAGTAGTGCCAATTTGGCTTGTAAGGCTGCGGCGATTGACCCCACTACCCTTGTTAAAGATTTAACCGAACCAGAAGTGGCAAAATTAAGGGATGTAGTTGCAAAATTTGTTGTTGAGGGGGATTTGCGTAGAGAAACTGCAATGAACATTAAACGACTAATGGACCTTGGGTCTTATCGTGGCATCAGGCATAGACGAGGATTGCCGACAAATGGACAGAGAACAAAGACAAATGCGCGAACAAGGAAAGGGCCTCGTAGGCCCATCAGAAAATAGATAATTTTTGATCTAGTTTGGATAAAATTTAATGGCTCAACCTACTCAGAAAAAGAAAAAAGATAGACGCACTGTGCTAGATGGTGTGGCACATATTCATGCATCTTTCAATAATACGATCATTACAATCACCGATCGACAGGGTAACGCGCTGTCTTGGGCAACATCTGGCGGTTGTGGTTTTAGGGGATCTAGAAAGAGCACCCCATTTGCTGCTCAAGTGGCAGCTGAAAAGGCAGGCACAGCAGCAAAAGATTATGGACTTAAGAATTTAGAAGTTCGGGTAAAAGGCCCCGGCCCTGGCCGCGAGTCAGCAGTCCGAGCGCTGAATGCAGTTGGTTATAAGATCACTCAAATCGAGGATGTTACACCTATTCCTCATAACGGTTGTCGACCGCCAAAACGGCGTCGAGTGTAAGCGGAAGTAATAATGGCGAGATATATAGGACCTACTTGTAAGTTGGCCCGTCGAGAAGGGACGGATCTGTTTTTGAAGAGCGGGGTTAGACCTCTTGACTCTAAATGTAAGCTAGAGGTGCCACCAGGTGGACCTGGCCAACGTCGGCCACGTCTATCGGACTATGGCATGCAGCTTCGTGAGAAACAAAAATTGAGACGAATGTATGGCGTGCTTGAACGTCAATTTCGGAACTACTATAAAAGAGCTGCTCGAGGTAAAGGTTCTACAGGCGAAAACCTGCTGCGAATGCTTGAGTCTCGTTTGGATAATATTGTGTATCGCATGGGATTTGCTTCAACTCGTGCGGAAGCTAGACAACTTGTTAGTCACAAGGGAATTGTTGTTAATGAGCAGATTGTGAATATCCCCTCCTTTCAGATGAAGGCAGGGGATAAGGTGGCAGTTAGAGAGCGTGCGAAAGAGCAAACCCGTATCAAGTCTGCTCTGGATATTGCGACTCAAGTTGGTATGCCTGACTGGGTCAATGTTGATGAAAAAAAGATGGAGGGAGTGCTAAAGACACTTCCAGAGAGAGAAGAAATTCTTCCGGATATTAATGAGAATCTTGTAGTCGAGTTGTACTCCAAGTAATAAAGGAAACCCAGATGCAGGAATCAGTAACTGACTTCTTGAGGCCACGAGCCGTCAAAGTCCAGCCGCTTCAGGCAAACCAGGCAAAGATTACCATCGAGCCCTTCGAGAGAGGCTTCGGGCACACACTAGGTAATGCACTACGTCGAATACTGTTGTCCTCTATGCCAGGAGCAGCAATCGTCGAGGCAGAGATAGAGGGTGTGCTTCATGAGTATACGAGTATAGAAGGTGTTCAGGAGGATGTGGTCGATGTTTTACTTAATTTAAAAGAAGTAGCTATCACCATGCATTCTCGAGATGAGGCTGAGCTGACCTTATCAAAAACGGGGCCTGGTCCCGTTACCGCAGGTGATATTCAAACTGATCATGACATTGAAATTGTTAATCCTGATTTTGTTATTGCCAATCTGACACAGTCAGGGGAGCTTAAAGCGTTCTTAAAAGTAATTCGTGGACGAGGCTATAGGCCTGCACCAAAGCAGGATGCATTTGAAGAGCAAACACGTCCAATTGGTAGGCTTCAGCTTGATGCTTCGTTTAGTCCTGTGCGCCGTGTAACTTATGATGTAGATAGCGCACGAGTAGAGCAGCGGACGGATCTCGATAAACTAATTGTTGAAATTGAAACTAATGGCACAATTGATCCAGAAGAAGCAGTTCGTCGGGCCGGACAAATTCTACAGAATCAACTCGAAGTATTTATCGATTTGCAAGGTGAGGATGAGTTGAACGCTGCAGAAGAGGCTCAAATTGACCCTGTTCTATTTCGGCCTGTCGATGAACTTGAGCTTACGGTACGATCTGCAAACTGTTTGAAAGCAGAAAATATAAATTATATTGGGGACCTAGTTATAAGGACGGAAGTAGAGTTGTTAAGAACCCCTAATCTTGGTAAAAAATCATTAACTGAGATTAAGGATGTATTAGCGGCACATGGCCTTACATTAGGAGAGCGCCTGGAAAACTGGCCGCCGCCGTCATTGATAGCTGAAGATGAGTCTGCATCTGCACCTGTACCTGCACCTGCAGCATTTAGATAGTTAAGGAACTCTGCAATGCGTCACCGTAAATCTGGCAGAAAACTAGGGAGAAACTCTTCTCACCGAAAAGCGATGTTTCGTAATATGGCTGCCTCTTTATTTCGTCATGAAACTATTAGGACAACGTTACCGAAGGCTAAGGAATTACGTCGAGTGGCAGAACCGCTAATAACTCTTGCAAAAAAAGATGATGTTGCGCATAGGAGATTGGCATTTTCCCGTTTAAGGGATGATGTTGCAGTAGGGAAGTTGTTTAATGAACTAGGCCCGCGATTCAAAGATAGGCCAGGGGGTTATCTTAGGATTCTTAAGATGGGGTTGCGTGCAGGGGACTCAGCTCCAATGGCTTTAGTTCAACTTATGGATCAGCCAGACAAAGATTAATCGCATAAATTTTATGGTTTTGTTTAAAATCTATTAATAATCAACTGACTACCATCATAGTGATGATGGCGTAAAGACTATTAATCCCAAGGTCATAGGCTCTAATCCCCTATACGACACTCCAATGAAACCAATAAGCTACACTAATATTTTCATAAAATAGTGATACTCATGCAGCCAGCATCAAAACAAATTTTGCCCAGCGGGTGTTCATGATTGGTAAAATGAATCGAATTTTAATACAACGTATTAAGCGTACACTTTTTGTTCTGGGAATAGCCTTGCTGATTGTCACAGTGATCATCTCAATTGCAGTGGTTGGAGGGTTCATTCAGTTTCCGGAAAACTTATTTGCAGGCGAGTCCACAGTACATTCAATAGCGCGCTTCGCGATCATCGGCTGCTTGCTGGCGGCACTCGGTTCGATGGAGTGAGGCACTTTTTCGTTACCCATTTTAATCATATAAGAGGACAACTCTATGTTTCAAAAATCTGATATTTTTATTTTGCTGGCAGTTGCCATTTCATTTGCGTTATCAGGGTTTCTTTGGTTTACCGGCCAACGTGATGAAGGCCTTTTTACCGCCCTATGGGTGCCATCTATTTTGTGTTTCGGCATTTATTTTAAACTGTTGTCAATCAAAGGTGCAGGTTCATGAGCACAGGACTTATACTGATGGTTGCAATAGGTGTATTTGTGCTAATGTCTATAGGCATAATCCTTACGATGATTGAGTTCAATAGACTCACCGATGACCCATCTATCCGAAAAGGTACGGGTAGGCCAGAAGCGGATACTTAAACTAGTAACATGGTTTTTTAGGCCGCCCCTGACTTAGTTAGTGCTGGGCGTGATAGGTTGACGCTTTCGGAGCAAGTCACAAGAATATTGTCTTCTATTCTTATGCCTCCATAAGGTATCAATGTTTCTACTTTAGCCCAATTAATAAGATTGGAAAGAGAACAGTTCCTAAGTTGATCTAGTAATGATGGTATAAAATAGAGTCCAGGTTCTATAGTTACAACAAATCCAGGATGAAGACTTCTTGTCAGACGCAGAAATGGATGATCTGTTGGTGGCATCTCATTCGATCCACTCAGAGAGTTAAGGTATCCACCCCTATCGTGCACTTGCAGTCCAAGTAGGTGTCCAAGTCCATGTGGCAGAAAAAATCTAGTTATTCCACGCTCATAAGCTTCTTCTGCTTTGGACGTGATAAGTTGATGTTCTTCTAATACATTTGCTAGTAGTTGGTGAGCTAGTTCATTGAGAAAAACAAAGCTAACATCGCTTTTAGTGTTTGAACATAGTTTTTTCTGTAGCCCATCCATTGCCTTTATTAAAGCATCAAAGTGGTTATTTTCGCCCGAAATAGTTCTCGTAATATCTGAGGCGTAACCATTAAAGGTTGCTCCTGCATCTAAAAGAAAAGAAAGAAAGTTATCTGGAGGGTTACGGTCTAAATTCTGGTAGTGAAGAATGCTAGCATGTTCATTTAGAGCGACGATATTTTGATAAGGAAGTTCAAATTCGCGCTGTCCAGTGGTCGTACAATATACTTGATTTAGTTGAAACTCAGATTTCTTTTTTGATTTTTTAGTTAGTTCTTTTTGTGCCGCTGCATGGCCGACAGCGGCAATTTTATTAGCTTCGGTGATACAAGCGATCTCATAGTCTGTTTTGAATGCGCGGTAAAAGTCTAAATGGTCCAGTAATCCTTGATTATTAATGCTCGAAAACCCCATTGATAAATCGGATTTTTCTCCGATAGCGGCTAGCTTAGATGAAGATATCTTGAGCTCTTCGAGCATTTTAGTTGTATTTGGAACAGAGATGATATCGAAGTGATTCGTCCAAAATCCACTAGGTTCTCTAGGACTTTCATGCCAAAAATCAGTTTGCTGTACATGTACCAAAATGGGCTCATGTCCAGGTATTATTTTTATTGCTGAGTTAGGAAAAATCTGAGGAACCCAAACTTTAAAGTAAGGTTCGACATAGAAAGGATATTCATTATCATCTCGAAATCGTGTTTTTTTGGCCCCTGAAAAAACAACAATCCCATCCATTTTTTGAGCACTGCAGGCCTCAGAAAATCGTTTAGACCATTCAGTAATATGATCTAAATAGAGTTTATTTAATATATCTGGAGATTGTTGTTCAAGCACCGGTTATTTCCATTGTTTGAATTATGCATGTGTTCAGGTGAGAAAAACTCGTGAATAATTAGGAGTAGTTAAAAGATTAACCCATAATTACCACTATCTAGAAGTTTAAGAGCTACTAATTACGATGGACAGACCTGCTGGAAACCTTTTCTCGACACGCTCGGTTGTAATGACTACAAATGGTATCGCTGCTACAAGCCATCCTCTCGCGACTCAAATCGCGATTGATATTCTTAAAAGCGGTGGTACAGCTGTTGATGGGGCGATAGCGGCAAATGCTGCACTGGGTTTAATGGAACCCACTGGCAGTGGAATAGGAGGTGATTTATTTGCAATTTATTGGCATGAAAAAGAAAAATCTCTTATTGGACTTAATGCCAGTGGCCGGTCTCCTAAGAAATTAAGTTATGAGGATATGAAATGTGTATGTCCGGATGGGAAAGTCCCAGCTTACGGACCTCTTAGTGTTAGTACGCCAGGCGCAGTAGATGGGTGGTTTAAACTGCATGGCAGATTCGGAAAAATCCCAATGACTCAGTTACTAGCCCCTTCCATTTCTTATGCAGAAAAAGGGTTTCCCGTCACCGAAATAATTGCAGAAACTTGGGCTAGTGATGCAGATATACTTAATCAATACCCGGGATTTTCAGATGTATTTATGCCTACAGGTAAAGCTCCTCGCCCAGGCGAGATTTTTACCAATCCTAGATTAGCAAAAACATATCGTCATATTTCTAAGTATGGACGTGATGGTTTTTATTCTGGTGATGTTGCTAATTCGATAGCTGATTACATGGCATCCAATGGGGGGTTTATAAGCGCTATAGACCTTGCGGAACATAAATCCGAATGGGTAGATCCTGTTACAACTAACTATAGGGGCTATGATGTTTGGGAGTTACCTCCTAATGGTCAGGGCATTGCTGTCCTACAGATGCTAAATATTTTAGAAAGCTTTGATCTAAAATCAAATGGATGGGGGAGCCCCGAATATCTTCATCTGTTAATTGAGGCCAAGAAACTTGCTTTTGAGGATAGGGCGCATTTTTATGCAGATCCTGACTTCTCAACCGCGCCAGTGTCTCAGCTCATTTCCAAGTCTTATGCAAAGAGCCGAGTAGCATTAATTAATACCTCTAAGGCTTCCAAGACACTCCCATATGGTGAGCCAGAGGCCCTGAATCAGGGGGATACAGTTTATTTAACCGTGGCTGATGGGGAGGGAAACATGCTTTCCCTGATTCAGAGTAATTATAGAGGGATGGGGTCTGGGATGACACCAGGGGATCTGGGTTTTGTGCTGCAGAATAGGGGAGAGATGTTTAGCCTTAATAAGGATCACGCGAATGTTTATGCTCCGGGAAAACGTCCGTTTCATACTATCATTCCTGCCTTTGTAACTAAGGACGGGCAGCCTTTCATGAGCTTTGGAGTTATGGGCGCAGCTATGCAGCCACAAGGACAGGTTCAGGTTCTTAATAACGTCATCGATTTTGGGATGGACATACAAGCAGCGGGCGATGCCCCTCGTATTCGTCATGACGGTTCCAGTGACCCAATGGGAGAAAGAATGAACAATGGTGGAAAGGTTTATCTGGAAACAGGTTATGGAGATGAAATCTTAGGAAAACTTAGCGACATTGGCCATAGCGTAGCAAGAGATGTAGGAGGATATGGAGGCTATCAGGCAATCCAACGCGATAGTAAAAATGGAGTCTACCTGGGAGCCTCCGAATCCAGAAAAGATGGGCATGCAGCGGGATACTAGCGTGGATACAGTACTTACTGGTATTACGACAACTGGCACACCCCATATTGGAAATTATGTTGGAGCAATTCTTCCAGCTGTTATTGCGAGCCATAACTCCAGTGCTACTTCTTTTTATTTCCTAGCTGATTATCACTCATTAGTTAAAAGTGGAGACCCAGCGAAGGTAGCAACCTCAACACTTGAGATTGCAGCTAGCTGGATAGCTTCTGGGCTAAGCCCCGAGGCTACTCTCTATAGGCAGTCTGATGTGCCTGAGATCATGGAATTAGCCTGGATACTTACATGCATGACCGCCAAAGGATTAATGAACAGAGCGCATGCCTATAAAGCGGCTATAGCTGATAATGAGGCCAGTGGGAATAAGGATCCTGATAAGGGAATTAATATGGGTCTTTTTTGTTATCCCGTTCTTATGGCCGCTGACATTTTAATGTTTAAAGCCAATAAGGTACCTGTGGGTAAGGATCAGATACAGCATGTGGAGATGGCTCGAGATATTGCAGGACGTTTTAATCACCATTATGGAGAAACATTTATTCTTCCTGAGGCGGTAGTAAGTCAGAATGCAGCAGTGCTTCCAGGCCTTGATGGACGCAAGATGTCAAAAAGCTATGGTAATACGATACCGCTTTTTTCCGAGGAAAAAGCACTACGCAAAATGATAATGAAAATCAAAACTAACTCGCAAGAACCAGGGGATCCCAAAGACCCAGATATAAGCTCACTTTTCTCTATTTATCGTGCCTTTTCATCAGAAGAGGAATCACTTCTGATCCGCCAGCAATATTCGGAAGGCATAGGTTGGGGAGAAATGAAGAAAACTCTTTTTGAGTATTTAAATGAGAAGTTGAGAGAACCGAGAAAAGAATATAAGCGGTTAATATCGGAACCAGATTATGTTGAGAGTCTTCTCCAGCAGGGCGCTAGTAAAGCTAGAAGGGTTAGCCAACCTTTTATTGGAGAGATTCGTGCGGCTGTAGGACTGCGATCCCTTTGTTAAACTGAGGTTAAGGTCTCGTTTATTACTCTTAAACGCTAAAGCATTTTTGCTAGACATTTTCCTGTATAGGATTCTTGATTTTTTGAAACTGCTTTTGGTGAGCCTGTAGCGAGAACATTTCCACCTTTTAGCCCACCCTCCGGGCCCAGATCAATAATCCAATCAGCAGTTTTTATGACTTCCAGATTGTGCTCAATTATTACAATAGTATTGCCTTGATCCCTAAGTGCATATAAGACTTCAAGCAATTGGGCAATATCATGGAAATGAAGTCCAGTAGTTGGTTCATCGAGAATGTATAGGGTTGAACCAGTGCTGCGTTTGGATAGTTCTTTAGCAAGTTTTATTCGTTGTGCTTCTCCTCCTGATAATGTTGTTGCATTCTGTCCAAGTTGCACGTAAGAAAGACCAACGGCCATTAATGTTTCTAGTTTTATCTTTATTTTTGGTACGTTACGGAAAAATTCAAGCGCCGTTTCAACAGTCATTTCTAATGCTTCATGAATATTTTTTCCTTTATAACGAATTTCAAGGGTTTCTCTGTTATATCGCTTACCATTACAAAGATCACAGGAAACATATATATCTGGCAAAAAATGCATTTCTACCTTTATGACCCCATCTCCCTGACATGTTTCACAGCGCCCCCCTTTAACGTTGAAACTGAAGCGACCAGGCTTATAGCCTCGAGATCTCGATTCCTGAGTTGCAGAAAATAATTCTCGAAGAGGTGTAAAAAGACCGGTATAAGTTGCAGGGTTAGAGCGGGGCGTCCGTCCGATAGGATTTTGATTTATATCTATTACGCGATCAACAAGTTCTAGGCCATAGGCCTTTTTAAAGGGTGCGGAGTCATAGCTTCTCTTATTTATTTTTTCAGCGGTGAGGCGATAAAGAGTGTCGTTTATGAGCGTACTTTTGCCAGACCCTGATACGCCAGTAACACAGGTCATTAGACCAAGGGGTATCTCAACATTGATATTCTTTAGATTATTTCCGCAGGCGCCGCGGATGCTCAATACTGCTTGGGAATCATATTGTCGACTTTCTTTTGGAAAAGGGATTTCTAGTTTTTTGCTTAGGTATTGGCCGGTCAGTGAGGAAGTTGTTGCCTTAATATCCTCTGGGGTACCTTCAGCAATTATGCTGCCTCCATGGATTCCAGCACCAGGGCCTAGGTCAATCACATGGTCTGCTGCAAGTATGGTTTCTGCATCATGTTCCACAACTATAACTGTGTTCCCTAGATCACGTAATTGTTGGAGAGTCTCTAATAATCTTTGATGATCTCTTTGGTGGAGGCCAACCGATGGTTCATCCAGTATGTAAATAACGCCCATGAGACCTGATCCGATCTGGCTGGCTAGACGAATACGTTGTGATTCACCCCCAGAAAGGGTATCTGCACTCCGATCAAGAGTAAGGTAATCAAGCCCAACATCTACAAGAAAGCCTAGACGACTACGTATTTCTTGTACGATCTTGTCTGCAATTTCACCGCGCCAACCAGAAAGTTTTAGTTTAGAGAAAAATTGAAATGAAGTGCCTACGGTTTGTGCTGTAATGGCATGTATTGCATGGTTATGCACTAATACATTACGTGCCGCGTCATTCAACCGGGATCCTTGGCATCTTTCGCATGCCTGGACGCCTTGATATTTGCTAAGTTCTTCACGGACTGCACTGGATTCGGTTTCTTTGTATCGACGTTGCATGTTTGGAATGATGCCTTCAAAAGCATGGCACCATTCGCTCTCGTCACCCTGTGCACTCAGGTAATCAAACTTAATTTTTTCTTTCCCGCTGCCATAAAGAATAACTTTACGGATAGTATCTGTAAGTTTTTCAAATGGTGTATCAATATCAAAGGAATAGTGGGTTGCAAGGGATTTAATGAGCTGAAAGTAATGTGTATTGTGACGGTCCCAACCCCTAACAGCGCCACCTGCCAATGATAAGTGCGGGTATCGAACGACTAGTTGTTGATCAAAAAATTGGTGTAGGCCAAGTCCATCGCAGTCTTGGCATGCTCCGGCTGGGTTATTAAATGAAAAAAGTCTAGGCTCGAGTTCTGAGATTCCATAACCACAGGTAGGGCAAGCAAATTTATCAGAGAAGATTTTTTCCTCTATGGAGTTATCCATTAAGGCTAATCGAGCCACGCCGCCTGATAATGCGAGTGCTGTTTCGAATGATTCTGCTAGGCGAAGTCGCAGTTCTGAACGCACTTTGAGGCGGTCTATTACCACTTCTATAGTATGTTTTTCATTACGGCCAATATTTGGCATATCCTCCAATTCATAGACAGTGCCATCAATGCGCGCTCTTATAAAACCTCGCATTCTTAAGTCTTTAATGATTTCGGTGTGCTTTCCTTTTTTAGAGCTAATAATAGGAGCGAGCAGCATAATCCTGGTGCCCTCCTTAAAGGTCATCACCTGATCAACCATTTGGGAAATGCTTTGAGCATTTAGCGCTATTTTATGTTTTGGGCAGTGAGGGATGCCCGAGCGCGCAAATAGCAGTCGCAGATGATCATAGATCTCGGTAATAGTGCCAACGGTAGAACGGGGGTTATGCGAGGCTAGCCTTTGCTCTATTGAGATAGCGGGGGAAAGACCATCAATATAGTCAACTTCAGGTTTTTGCATGACAGAGAGAAACTGTCTTGCGTATGTTGATAAAGACTCAACATATCGGCGCTGTCCCTCAGCATAGATTGTATCGAATGCTAGTGACGACTTTCCTGATCCGGATAGACCTGTAATTACAATAAGCTGGTTTCTTGGTAGGTCAAGGTCTATGCCCTTTAAGTTATGTGTTCTTGCACCGCGTATTTGTATATGGGTTGTAGGCATGCAAAAGGGGACTTTAATTTAGCTAATTCCCTACTATACGATGCCATAAAACTGCCGCGCAAAGATATCTATATGGCTTAATCAAATGATGTTGCAAGATGGTCTATATGGAACGCTATAGTGTCTTGATGATATGTAAGAGGAATGGCACTTAAAACCAGCGATAGGCTACCTTATTGTTACAAGTTAAGATTATGGTCTCACGAATCGTCCCGAAGCGTTTAGGTCGCAATTAAATGAAAAGAATTGCTCTTGTGGCGAATAGATTAATTCTCTTTGGTGGGTCATTGGTTCTGCAATGTAATCAGGATCATCAAGAGTAAATTCAACACTCATTCGAGTGCCATTAGATATAAGCCTATAACGCTCTATCACATGCTTGCGTATGCCTGACGGTACGCCAATCTGGTAAGGAGATCGATGATCTGTAAAATTAGTTGTATCTACAACGAGGGTGTCTTCTTCCCAGCGCCCTATTGAATGTCCAGTCGATAATCGTTCAGTAGCAGGTGGGTGTTCTCGGCCATCCATATGAATTATACGTTCTTCATCAAAATATTCGCTTCGAATAATAATTGGACTATCTAAGTTTTCTTCGATTTGAATTTCTAGTAGATAAAAGGTGGTTGAAACAATCGCACCGGGAGTAGGTCGACCAAGACATGTTGATTCAGGGTTTTCTGAGGAAAGGGGGTCATAACTAGATTGGGCTGCTGCACCTTGTTCCGTTAGTTTGAGATTGGCATGGAAAAAACCATCAAACCCGCCTGGATACGCAACAAGCTTTGTAGCATCTACACGCCATATACCAGCTATGCTCTCAGACTCAGGAGATACTTCTGGATCATTAGAAGCATCTTGTAGTGTTACGCCACCAGCTAGCATTAATCCGCCCTGCTTTTGAATGGATTCAACCACTGCATAGGGTCGGCCATCCAATGCTGGATGAACTCTCACAAAAGCCCTATCACCTGGGACTAAAGTTTCATTGGTCCAACCGCGTCTTCTTAGACCGTTAGCTGTACCCATCTGTAACGACCAAGTTACGGGTTCGCCACTTTGCATTGTTTCCATATCAATATAAACATGGGGATTTCTGAACCCAAATTCAGTCACTGTCCCTTCAAATGCAAGAATAGAATCAACATCTAGACCGGCATCGCTATGATGAGCAGAGACTGTTGTGGTTAGAACGAGCATCATGATGATCGTTTTCATATGCTTCATAAAGCTTCTCCCTAGCTTCAGCAATACAGTAATAGTGCGGGCTAATACTACTCGAATGGTATCCTAATCGAGATAGATTTGACCGTCATTAGAATAGGAGTAGCTATGCTTCGCTTTTTTATCTTGAATAGCCTAAAAATTTTTCTTCTTTTTGCTTTAATTTCGACGTTAGTAAAAGCCCAAAATGATCTTTATATTCAGGACCTTACTTGGGCAGATCCTCCTGGTCGAGATATGGGGTCTGTTAGTTGGACTCACCCGGACGCTGAGGGAAATATTTGGCTTGCGGAGAGATGCGGCCAGAATAGCTGCGTGGGCGTCCAGAATTTAGCGCCTATCCATATGTATGATCAAAATGGACGTTGGGTGAAGAGTTTTGGTGAGGATATGTTTGTTTTTCCACATGGAATTTATGTTGATTCTGATGGAAATATTTGGGTTACCGATGCTGGTGGGGAAAGCGAACGGGGGAATCAGGTATTCAAGTTTAACTCTGAAGGAGAGGTTTTGATGACTCTAGGTCAACCAGGCATTTCAGGGGTTGGTTCAGAATATTTTAGTGAGCCGACGGACGTTGTTGTCTCAGAAAATGGGGATATTTTTGTATCTGATGGACATTCACCAGATGGTAATAATCGTATTGTCCGGTTTTCGGCAGAAGGCAGATTCATTGATAGTTGGGGTATGACTGGATCTGGTCCTGGTGAGTTCCTCATTCCCCATGCTTTAGCTATGGACTCCACAGGTAGATTATTTGTTGGCGATCGTAATAATAATCGGATTCAGATCTTTGATCAGAATGGTAATTTTCTCGATGAGTGGACAAATTTTGGCCGGCCTTCTGGCTTGTTTATAACCTCAGATGACACAATCTATGTATCGGATAATACATCTAATGCACAACGTAATCCTGGTTGGGTAAGGGGTGTGCGTATAGGTAACGCAATTGACGGATCTGTCGCAACGTTTATTCCTGATGCCTCATTTGATTTAAATAATTCAAGTGCAACGGGTGCTCATGGAATTTCGGCTAATTCTCAGGGCGTTATTTTTGGTGGCGAAGTAGGTGGTAGGACTGTCATGGTGCATCAGCGTCGTTGAGAGCGATACTTGTTCAGAATGTAGGTGGTAACGTAGTGGAATTAAACACTCTCAGGCGTACAATGTATTAAATTACAAGTGCAGACAGTATGTAAAAACTAGGAGCTTCCATGGCAAGAGGGATTAACAAAGTAATATTGGTTGGTAATCTTGGAGCGGACCCTGAAACACGGGCTATGCCAAGTGGTAGTTCTGTGACTAATATCCGTATTGCGACTACAGAATCATGGAAAGACAAAAATACAGGTGATCAGCAAGAGAGGACCGAATGGCATAGCATCGCTTTTTTTGGTCGACTAGCGGAGATTGCCGGAGAATATTTAAATAAAGGATCTCAGGTGTACGTTGAAGGGAAGCTTCGTACGCGAAAGTGGCAAGATCGCGAAGGAAACGACCGTTGGACTACAGAAGTTGTGGCAAATGAGCTGCAAATGCTGGGTGGACGATCCGGAGC
>JAQWRR010000065.1 GCA_029243585.1 Gammaproteobacteria bacterium | reverse complement strand
AACTGGGGGCTTGGGGGTATGATTGCTTTGGCAGTGATTGGTAGTTTCCCGATGGCTGGTAGCGTTGCTGGTCGCTTAGAGAAAATTAACCGGGTCAGTCGGGATATTCGTCATGGTGATCTTTCTCGCCGAATGCCTCAGGGTCGGGGTAATGATGAGTTTGATCGTCTCGCTAGTAATTTGAATGAGATGCTTGATCAAATCGAATCATTAATGGATGGCGTGCGATCAGTATCTGATTCCATTGCACATGACCTGAGAACTCCCTTGACCCGACTTCGGGGACGTCTTGAACAATTACAGGACCCAAGCCAGGCCGATTGGAGTTCTATGGTTAATGGGTCTGTTGAGGAAGCTGACCAGATGATTGCAACGTTCAATGCCTTACTGCGTATAGCAGAAATTGAGGCAGGGAATCGTCGTATGAGTCTTCAGGCGGTTAATATGGAAGCGCTTTTACAAGATATTGCCGATCTTTATGAGCCTTTAGCGGCTGAAAAAACAATAAATTTTCAACTGCGATCAACTGGTCACCCAAATGTCAGGGGCGATCGCGATCTTATATTTCAGGCGATCTCTAATCTTATTGATAATGCTATTAAATACGTGCCGGAAGGGGGTGAAATCCAACTGGTTTTTGAGGATGGGCCTAAGGGCTCACGGCTATCAGTTAACGATACTGGGCCAGGAATTCCAACGGAAGAAAAAGAGCGTGTTTTTGAGCGTTTTTATCGTCTTTCAGAGCATCGAGATTCGATTGGTAATGGTCTCGGTCTCAGTCTTGTTAATGCAGTAGCAAGGTTTCACCAAACAAAAGTTTTACTTGAGGATAATCGTCCAGGTCTTAAAGTCATATGGGATTTTCCCCATGCATAGACTTGTATGACTTGGGTTTCTAAGAAGATAGACCCTATAATTTACTAAAACCATGCAAAGCTCTTTATCAGAAAGCATGTCATTGCTTTACTATTTCTAGTCTAGCGTTGACTTTTTTAATGATTTGTTTGGATTGGGTCGATGTTTTAGTGTTTACTAAAACAGCATTTACGTGATTAATCACGGTTAGTTAATAAGGAGAATAATCGATGAGAAAAATGCTTTGCATATTGACGGCGGGGTTTATAGCCCTCGTGGGCGCGGAAGCTTCACTTGCACAAGGGATGTCTTTTTTTATCACTAGTGTTGGTTCCGGTAATGGTGGTGATTTAGGTGGCCTAGAAGGCGCAGATGCTCATTGCCAAAACTTGGCGGAGTCTGCAGGTGCAGGCGACCGTACTTGGCGTGCTTATTTGGGTACCCAGGAAGAGGGTCGTCGTGGTATAGATGCGCGCAGCAGGATTGGTACTGGTCCTTGGTATAATGCCGCTGGTATATTGATTGCAACAAACCTTGATGATCTGCATCTGAATAATAACCTTGTTAGAAACACTTCATTGGATGAAAATGGAGACCGTGTTAATGGACGAGGTGACTCACCAAACCGGCATGACACACTAACTGGTGCAATGGCTGACGGTACTGCATTTTTTGCTGGTCAACCAGATCGTACCTGCAGTAATTGGACTAGTGGTGACGAAGGCCAGGCAATGGTTGGTCACTTTGACAGACAAGGTGGTGGAAATACATCCTGGAATGCTGCACACCCATCACGAAGTTGTTCTCAGGCAGATTTGATAGCAACTGGCGGTGACGGTCTCTTTATGTGTTTTGCAGCTGATTAGTTGAAGAAATTACTGGAATGACCAGATGGTCATAATGGTGTTAAGACTAGCCCGGCTTCGACCGGGCTTTTCTTTTTTTGTCTATGCAGTTTTAAAATTGAATGATGAAGATTGCTTAGTAAACATATTGTTATGGAAGAAAAAATAACATTTGAGTCTGCCGAAGGCCTCAAGTTGGCTGGTACCGTTTCTATTCCCGATGACCTGAACTATGGGGAAAAACGTCCCGGTTTTATTGTACTCCATGGGTTCGGTAGTAATAGCAGTGCTGGTAATACTATTAAGCCTTGCCAAATGCTGAACAAGTGGGGTTATGTGACATTACGTTTTGATATGCGTGGCTGTGGGGACAGTGAGGGGGAGTTTGGTAGGGTGATTTGCTTGGAGCAGGTCGAGGATACTCAGTACGCGTTAGACTATTTTTTGAGTCGTCCAGAAATCGCAGGTAATCGTATCGGTCTTATGGCAAGTAGCTTCGGTGCTGCTGTAGCAATATATACCGCAGGGATAGATGAACGTCCAGCGGCTGTCGTTTCTTCTGTAGGTTGGGGTAATGGTAAAAGAAAATTTCGGGCTCAGCATGCAACTTCTCAGGATTGGAAGAAATTTACCGATATGCTTTCTGCTGGTGCTACGCATAAAAGACAAACCGGAAAATCTTTGATGGTTTCACGTTATGATATCGTGCCGATACCAAAGGTTCTCAGAACCCATCTGGCTGAGAAATCTGTTATGCAATTTCCGGTTGAAACTGCACAGAGCATGTTTGATTTCAATGCAGAGGAAGTAGTTGGGAATATTGCCCCAAGACCTCTTTTGCTGTTGCATGCGGCTAGAGATTCAATATGCCCGACAGAACAGTCCATAGAGCTTTTTAGGAATGCTGGTGAATCCACAGAGCTTCATCTTATTTCTGGTGTAGATCATTTTTTGCTTGCTGAGGGCAATGCTCGAGTCAGGCATATAGTAAAAGATTGGGTAGATCGTTATTTTTCGATAGAGAAGTAAGGAATTTCATTCAAGTGGTCGTTACAATGTAACGATTCAACTTCGGATAGCGCTGAACTTGAAAGAAGTATATGTTTAACCAAGGAAAAGTTATATGGCAACTTATGAATGTACAAAGTGTGATATGAGTGTTAATGCAACTTGTGGGCACTGCGATGCTGCTTTGCAGAATGATATGCTTACATTACCTGATGGTAGAGAGGTGCAGATTTCTAACTGCCCTAATGGTCATGGGAAAATCAAATCACCTATGTGTTGTGGTCAAGATATGAGTTGTTCTTTGGGTGATTAGACGCTCCTGGTTGCTTTAAAAATCTCAATGAAGTTTGAGGTGATAGTTTCTATATAATTTAGATTCCAAGTAATAGTTTTGCCTCACTTATTACGAAATCTGGTGTAGATAGGGCGGTTTCAACAATTATCTTAAGTCTTTCCCCTTCAATAGGATTGACTGATGTGCGCATAGAAGTCTCTATCGCTTCGGAAAATTCATCATCTTTTAGCATTTGGCTAAAGGCTAGGCGCAAGATATCTAATTGTTGTTCGGGTATTCCAGGTGGAGCAAACAGTGGCCAACCCACTTTAGAACCAATTTCAAGCACTGAGATTAGGTCTTTGTCCCTTTGTGATGAAACCAGATCGTTTAAGTGAGGTGTATTAGGAGTGCGTGGGTCTGATGGGCCAACATAAGTCAGGTGCTTTAATTTTCCATTAGAGAGCCATTCGGGACGTGATAATGCCCAGTAGTCCATGGCCGTTGCCTGTCCATTTACCTCTCCGCGTTCCATCGCGAGCGTTATTTCTGCACTTCCTTGATAACCAGTAATTATCTGCATTTCAAGATCTAGCAGCGCTTTTGCCATAGCTGGTAGTTGATAGAGAAGTGATCCGCGTCCTGTTGCGCCAATAATAATTTCGGTATCACGAACATCTTCGAGAGTATCTACAGGAGTATCATTGAGTACTGAGATGGCGTTAGTAACGGTGATTGCTGATCCTATCCATTTTAATTCTCGTCCGTCATATTTGGCCCGATCAGGTTCCATTAACTGAGCGGCAACTAATCCAGGCAGGGAATATCCAAGGACCGTTCCATCTCTTGGTGCTGAACGGTATAGGTGATTTGCCATGGTTACACTGCCGCCACCAGGCATATTTTGAACAATTACTGTGGTGCCTTCGGGTAGATAATCTTCAAGAAAACCTGCGATGATTCTAGCCGAGGTATCTGTTACACCGCCTGGCCCCGAACCCACAAGAATTGTAATCTGACGGTTTGTATAAGGTGCATCCGTTGATGATTGAGTGCATGCTGTAATTCCTATAACTATGGCTACAAAGCTAGTTCGACGAAGAAACCTCATAAATATAGAAATGTCTTTGATTTTAGTTTCCCCATTACAGCTGCTTGGTTTTCATCTATAGATTCTAAAGGTGATGATTATCACTCAGCAACAACTAACTTACTTCGAGGTACAATCATAAGATTAGCGTAGAAAGTTAGCCCCCAAAAATAGGAGGGTAAGATGTCGAATAATAATAAAACCAACCTTGAGAATCGTCGACAGTTTCTTCGTTTTTTAGCAACCACGCCTTTTTTTGCTGGGTCAGCAGTTATTCCTTTTTTGAACGAAAAGCTTTTAGCTGCTGATTCTCTTCCAGAAGAGATGATAAAGGCTGCTGATGAAGCATTAAATGTATTCGATTTTCAGCCTGTTGCTAAAAACCGTTTATTGCCTGCGCATTATGGTTATACCGTCTCTGGTACGGATAGTGATGAGACCCTTTTAGCTAATAGAGATGGATTCAATCGTTTCAGAATACGTGCACGTAGGATGGTTGACATACGTAATGCCAATACATCAACCAGTATTTTTGGTGTCCCTTGGGATAATCCAATTGCCTTGGCACCGGTAGGAGGACAGGGCAAGTACCACTCTGAGGGAGAAGTTGCCTCTGCTCGGGGTGCTAGGGTAGGTGGTCATACCCAAATACTATCAACTCAAACAAGCCAGACCATTGAAGCTGTCACAGCTGCCAGGGGTGCCCCTGTGTGGTTTCAACTTTACCCATCAAACCACTGGCATATTGCTGAGGGGCTCACTAAGCGCGCTGAACAAGCTGGTTGTCCTGTTGTTGCTGTTACCGTTGATCGCGCAGCTCCTCGTAACATGGAAACTTTCCAGCGCTATGTTAGATCTGATACAACAGATTGCACTCAGTGCCATATTCCAAACGCTAGTCCAGAGGAGCGCTTAAAAGATAGAGCAATGTGGACAGATATAGATCTAACGGGAGTGGAAAGCACACAAGCTTCGAGCCTAACATGGGGTTTTATTGAGCGCTTGAAGTCAAGCACGTCCATGCGGGTTGTGCTTAAGGGTATTGTTACTGCTGAAGATGCAAGGCTATGCCTACGGTATGGTGTTGATGGAATTATTGTATCTAATCACGGTGGTCGGTCGGAGGCTAGTGGTCGATCAACAATTGAGAGTCTTCCTGAGATTGTTGCATCAGTGGGCGGCCAGATTCCAGTATTGATTGATGGAGGTTTTCGCAGAGGAAGTGACATATTTAAGGCCCTAGCGCTTGGTGCAGATGCTGTATGTATAGGAAGGCCATATGTGTTTGGTCTTGGAGCATTTGGTCAGGCAGGTGTGGAAAAAGTGCTAAGCATCCTTAGGTCAGAATTCCGAAGGGTCATGCAAGAAGCCGGCGTTGTTTCTATAGATCAAATTAATGCTAATTATATTGAAAAGGCCTAATTTCATATTGGTATAATATTAGTTTGCATACAAAAAAGAGGTTTAGACTATCTAAGTCGGAACTGCTATCAAATGCAATTGACAATCATTCTTGTTTAAGACATGATGTTAGTTATGTATGTGTGTATTTGCAATGGTCATAGTGACCGAGACATAAAAAGGGTTGCTCAATCAGGTGTAAGTTGTGCGCGAGACATCTATATCCAGTTAGGTAAGCCTATGCGTTGTGGTAGATGTATTGATATGGCTGAGGAGCTCGTGCAGAAAGTGCATGAATCTACTATTGATAACCATAAAACAGTTGGCACTAGGCGCTGACCTGATATTAACCCTACTCTGTTGGCCCACTGCGCAGGTGTATATAGTTTTCAAGCCCCATGCGTTTTATAAGATCAAATTGTTCCTCTAGCCAATCTACGTGCTCTTCTTCGTTCTTAAGAATGTCTGCAAGTATTTGACGAGAGACGAAGTCGGCTTTTTCTTCGCAGAGTGCAATGCCTTCTCTAAGAGTTGGAATGGCTTTTTCTTCTAATTGCAAGTCACACGAAAGTATTTCTTTAACGTCTTCACCAATTAGTAGTTTCCCTAGGTCTTGTAGATTCGGTAGCCCTTCCAAAAACAGTATTCGTTCTACTAATAAATCGGCATGTTGCATTTCTTCAATTGACTCTTTGTACTCATGTTCTGCAAGCTTTGTAATGCCCCAGTTTTTAAGCATTCTGGAGTGCAGCAGGTATTGATTGATTGCAATCAGTTCGTTGTAGAGTGCTTTGTTAAGCGCCTCTAGTACTTGTTTATTACCCTTCACTAGTTGACTCCTTTTTGTGACTAATTGAATTTGGTGCAAGGCTAACATATATTCTTCTAAATCATTGAAAATATAATGATTTTCAATTGCATTTGGTATCCAGTTGCACTTGATTTTGATAAGCATTCATACTTGAAAATCTGATTGTTTGATGAGATTTAAATTTAAGGGGCGGAGCAAAATGAATAAACAGACTTTTGTGTTACAGCGAATACTTATTGCGTCGTTGATGTTTATATTTTTGACAAACACATTGCTCAGGGCGCAGCCGCCTAGTTCCTATACGCCTATGGATGTGATTCCACAGGTGATCACAGCCCTTCCTGATCCTTGTGATAATGCTGCTACCAGAAAGTGGGGGCCTGATGATCAAGAAGGTAATCTCAATTACTTGACTGATGAGAAGGTCCGAGAAAACCTTGCCTTAATAAGATCAGGTAGAGTCTATAACTTGTCACATGTGTTAGAACCCGGTCAGATGGGTTTTGCTGCTTTTTTGGATTTCAAGTCAAACCTCGGGCAATGGCCAGGGCGTGGTTCCGGAAATACAATTACTAATAATGAGGAGACTCTTGGTAATAGTTCGTTTAATACGAATCGCTCTGGTGTATTGCAGTTTGAGATTGGCACTCAGCTAGATGGTTTTAACCATTTCACGCAGGGAGGTATTACATATAATTGTTTTGATACACGTGACCCTGAAACACACTTGCTTGTTGAAGGAGACCCTGGCGAACTTCCGAGCGGAAATCCAGGCGATGACTATGTGTTTCGTGGGCATGCGAGAATGGGCATTGAGAATGTGGGAACCATAATTGCTCGGGGAATTTTAATAGACCTTGGAGGATTATTAAGAGAAAAAGAGCTTTTATTAGGGAGAGATCCAGAACAATTTCCCCCACCAGAATATGAATTTACCCCTGAAGAGATAGAACAATCACTATTGAGGCAAAACCTCACAATAGATAACATAAAGCCTGGCGATGCGTTATTAATGCGTACAGCATGGGCTGGTCGGTACTGGACATCTAATCCTATAGACCCTAGAAATGAACGCCTTAAGTATCTTAATAATGGCCAAGACGCAGAATTTCTTCCCGGAGGACCAGGCCTGGACTTACGAGCAATCCAATGGACTCTGAATCGCCAGCCTGTACTAGTTGCGGCTGATGTCAAAAGTATTGAGATTGCTAACCCATTTAAAGAGCCAGATCCGTTTCATAGACCAGGCCATGTAAGCTGGCTTAGCAGTGGAATTTACATGCTTGAGGATGTTGATTTAGAAGAGTGGGCATCAGATTGTGAACAAGAACGTTTGAATCAGGATGGCATGACAGAATCGCCAATAGACGAATCCTGCTATATAGCAACGTTAATAGTTCAGACTATTCCAATTCGCGGATCTGGTGGCTCTACAGTGGCACCGATCGTAATTCGCTAAGCTTTATTAGAATCCTGAAGTATTGATTGGTAAATATTTAAATATTTTTTACACATAACCTCAGCTGTATAGTTTACGGCTATTTGGCTACCTCTTTGAGAAAATTCAGCACGTAACTGCGGTTGGTGATAGAGACTCAGTATGGCTTCCTTCAGTAGGTCGGGGCGTTCAGGCTCAATCAGATATCCATTTTGATTATTGTGCACGATATCTGAAACACCACCTACATCACAGGCTATTACTGGCAATTTCATAGCCATAGCATCCAAAAGTATACTACCAATACCTTCTTTTCTTGATGGCAGGATAAATATGTCAAAAGCAGCCAGATAATCGCCCACATTATTTACAAAACCAACAAACTTTAGATTACTAAGGTTTGCGGCTAGCTTTTTTAACATTGCCTCGTCATTACCTCCGCCTACAAGAAGAAAATGAATATCGGGGTGTGAACATTGCAAGTCTCGTGCAGCTTTAATGATAAATTCTTGTCCCTTTTGATTATTATCCAAGGCACCAACATGGCCTACAAAAAAAGATTTTTTTGGGTAGTCTGAACGAATTTTTTTTGAGGTGGTTTCATCGACAGTTAAATTGCTACTACCACTATGTACTACTTTTGGTTTTAGTGAAGGGTCAAATTTCTTAATTATGTTAGCCACCTCTTTTGCAACAGCAGCAATAGTTGAGGCAGAGCGATAGGCTTGATACGAAAACCAATGTTTACTGATTGGGTTATCAACTCTGCGAGTAATAATGTAGGGGGTTCGAGAAATTAGATGGTTTAAGTATGCGCCATAAACACTTCTACCATCGTGGATATGTAAAATGTCCGCATCGGTGCATGCTAATGCGACGCTAAGATGGCTACCTGAGACCTCTCTGACCTCTATATGCATATTTTTTTTTACGCGTCGCGCTAATTGCCTGTTTTTACGCGCAATTAATATTTGCTTATACCCAGACCCTTGCAGCCCTTCTATAAGCAATTCAGTTTGCCGTTCTCCACCACGGAAACCTCGCGAGGTGTTTATATGCGCAATAGTAAATGTCATTTAGAACCTTGATTACACCATTTGTTCGATGTTTGATCACGGTACCATAAGGGTAACAGAGGGGGTATTTTTAAAGTTCATTTGCGAGTGTGCATCTAACCAAATACAGTTCCTTAATGTATTGTTATTTGAACATGAGGGGAAGTGATTTTGTGTGGTTTTGTTGGCGGAACTGAACCTTTATGGAATTATTCTGCAGCAGTAGAGTCCATTGCTCATAGAGGGCCAGATTCAAGTAGGCTGAATCTTGACGGGGCTATTAAAGTTGGGTTCAGAAGGCTGTCGGTTATTGACCTTGCAGAAGAAGCTGATCAACCTATGTTTGCGTCTAATGGGGCTTCTTGGCTTGTCTTCAATGGCGAGATTTATGACTTCATGTCAGTCAGAAGACGTCTAGAAAAACGCGGTCATTTTTTTCGTACGCAATCAGATACTGAAGTTGTTCTAAATTCTTATCTAGAGTGGGGGGATAAATTTATTGAACAGTTGGAGGGCATGTTTGCAATTGCGATCTGGGACGCTGAAAAACAGGAACTCAAGCTTTATCGAGATCGACCCGGTATAAAGCCACTTTATTATTTTTATGATGGTCGACGTTTTGCTTTTGCTTCAGAACTTAAAGCCATAGAGATTGCTTGCGAATCACAAAAATTAGCGGTTGATGAGACTGCTCTCTATGACTTTCTGGGTTATCGCTATGTTCCTGCGCCGAAGACTCTTTTTCGTAACTGTTTCAAACTTCCTCCAGCCCATATGCTGAGCTTTAATCCATCAACTGGTTCTATAAAAGGCCCGAAATCTTACTGGAATCTTGAAATTCCAAATGAGCCTCCTCATCGGCCTTTAGAAGAGTACTGCGAAGAATTGCGATCTTTAGTTGAAGTATCAGTGCGTGATCAAATGATAGCTGATGTTCCTGTTGGTTTTTTTCTATCAGGTGGGGTTGATTCCAGTGTAGTTGTAGCGGCGGCATCTAAAATTAAAAAAAATATATCGACATTCTCGATAGGCTTTGATTCAGAAGCTGTCTCTGAAACTCCTTTTGCTAAAAATATTGCTGATTTATTTAAAACGAATCACCATGAAAGAATTCTTCATAAGGGAGATGCGCAAGAGTCACTATCAAATCTTAAGAACTGGTTTGATGAACCGTTTGCAGATGAATCTGCTATACCTACTTTCTTGGTATCAAAAGCTGCGCGTGAGCAGGTAACAGTTGTCTTAACTGGTGATGGTGGAGATGAAGTATTTGGCGGTTATCGGACCTATCCACGTTATGCAAGATATGACCGATTGCCCACAGTACCATTTTTAACAAACTCCCTTTCGTACTGGTTAAGAAAACCTTTTCGTCCTCGTGGTTCGACCGCACGAATATTGAATTTAATCGAGATGACCTTCAGTGGCGGACCAGAACTGTGGTCTCGGATCATGGCGGGAATGCCAACTGCTGATAAGCGAATGTATAAAGAGAATCTGCAAATTCCAAAGGATTATGATGATTGGTGGTATTACCGTAATCATTGGAGAGAGGATTTGCCGTTACGTACAAGATTACAGCTATTAGATTTTCATACTTTTTTGCCAGATATGGTTTTAGCTAAGGTAGACCGGACTAGTATGGCTGTTTCTCTTGAAGCCCGAGTTCCCTTGTTAGATCGTCGAATTATAGAGTTTTCCTTTTCTGTTCCTGAAGAGATTCGATATCATGGTGGCGAGTTAAAAGGCATGTTTCGTCATGCATATAGAGGAATTCTTCCTGACCATATTCTAGATAGACGAAAAAAAGGTTTTGGTATACCTCGTTATTATCTAAAGGACTTAGGTGAAGGAAAGTTTATACAGGAACATATTTTAACGAGTCTTTATTCATGATCTTTTCTGCTATTGCAAACAGACTTAATAAAAAGTTATATCGACGTAAACATCGGCGCATGCTTAAGCAGTGGGAAGATGATGGAGGAGATGAAAAACTTCGTTATGATTATGATTTGAATGGTAATTCTTTTGTGATGGATTTGGGCGGCTATGAAGGTGAATGGACAGAAAATATCCATCAAAAGTTTGGGTGCCAAGTTGCAATATTTGAGCCCGTTAGAAAGTTTTCGGAACAAATAGAAGATAAGTTCTCGAAAAATGAAGCTATTGAGATATGTCAGTATGGTTTAGGCAGTTCATCAAGAACGCAAACAATTTATCTATGGGGCGCAGGGACTTCTTCATTTAGAAAACGTGCTAAAGCTGAAGAAATTAGAATCGTTGATATTAAAAAGTGGTTTAGTGATCACAATGTACAATCTGTTCAATTAATGAAAATTAATATTGAAGGAGGTGAGTTCGAACTCTTGGAGCGTTTGCTTGAGACAAGATTGATCTCACGTATCGAAAATATTCAGGTGCAATTCCATAATATCGCAGTTGAATCTACACGACGCATGGAACGAATTCAGCAGGTCATGAGAAACACACATAAACCAACCTATCAGTACAAATTTGTTTGGGAAAATTGGGTTTTAAAGTGATGCGCAATGCGTGATAAGTTAATCAAGGATTTTTTTGTTCGAATGTTTGGAGGCATGGGTATTGATGTTGGAACTCGAACGACTAAAGATGAACTAAGCAGCCTAATATACTCTCTCCACCCTGTGGATACAGGAAAGGAGTTGATTAGGCTTGGTCCTAATGGAGACGGTGGGTACCTTTTACCTGATGATCTGGAAGGAATTAGGTATTGTTTCTCTCCTGGTGTATCCAGCGAATCAGGGTTTGAGGCGGCATTAGCTAGGCAAGGCTTAAAGGTTTTTCTTGCTGATTTTTCGGTTGATGCTCCTGCTGAATCTCATGATAATTTTGTTTTTGATAAAAAGTTTATTGGTGCGCTTTCTAATCAGACTTTTATGACCTTGAATCAATGGAAGGACTCAAAAATTTCTAATTATTCAGGTGATTTGATCTTGCAGATGGATATTGAAGGCGCGGAGTTCGAGACTTTGTTTAGTGCATCTGCTGAACTTTTGAATCAGTTCAGAATAATGGTCATTGAATTTCATTATCTTCAGGAGCTTTTTAATAAGCGATTCTTTTCGCTTGCCTCTCGCGTTTTTCAAAAACTACTACAGACGCACAACGTAGTTCATATCCACCCTAATAACTGTTGTGGCTCTATAAAAGGAAACGGTTTAGAAATACCTAGGGTTGCTGAGTTTACTTTTTATCGAAAGGATCGGTTTAGCAATGCTTCATACAGACAGTCATTTCCTCATGCTCTAGATAGAAATAACACAAGGAAATCTACGCTAGTTTTGCCCTCATGTTGGTATCGAGGATAAATTCAGAATACAGAAACAGTAGCTTTTGTCCCGCCTATCCACCAAGCAACTTCACCAAAGGTGCTTAAGTAGCTTACAAACATTTGCTGAGTTTTTGCTAGAAGCAATAGGTCTATTAGGTCTTCGGAGATGCCATCTACCGATGTCCAACTTGCTAGTCTTTTAGTGCTTCTTGGAAATTGAAGTATTCGGTTTTTACCATATATTTTGGATAGTGAGGGTCCTACTTCATCGCTATCACTAACAACCAAAAACTTTGTATTCTTTTCACTCTTATCCAATAGGTAGCGTAGACGCTTTCTAGCAGGCATATAATATTTTCGATAGCGTCGTTCATAATCTCTCCAAGTACGGACTTGAAGTCCAATCACGTTCTTTTCTAGATTTTCATCTGCCCATGTATTAACACGATTAATAATCTCTGGCCGTATTTTTATCTGTTCGAAAAATGATGAGTAATTACTACATATCTCGCCTGGAATCCGTGTGTACTCAAGATCAATATGCCTTGCATCACTGCGTGTTGAGTGTTTTGAGTGTCCCTTTGGGTAGATCATGTATTGGTATCGGTCGGACGGTTTGCCTTTTAGTGTCCACCACGCTTTGCCAATCCCACGATAAATAGGGTGAGTGCTTGCACCAACTGTACTAAAACCCTTTGGTAGGAATTTCTCATCTTCTGGTAGTACAGCCAGTCTCCAAGATTTGTAGACATTTGCTTCAGGTGGAACAGCATGAACTTGGCAATCATTTGCAAATAGTTCTGAGAAAGCTGCAGGCATGTTAGGTAAGACTTCCCAGTAAACTCGCGCATGTCCATCTAGCCGCATGGCTGATACCCAAGATTTAATGCGATTGCCAAGGCCGCCTGTTTCAGTAGATACAATCACTGGTATTATTTTTAATAAAAACCGTATTTTAAGGGATAGTGTTGAAGTGTAGTTGGTTGCATTTTTTAAGATTCTTTAGGTGGTGAGACATATTAAGTATTGTTTCTTCTAGGGTGCAAATCGATGACGCCTTATAAGGCTATTTATAATAGTCTAAGCACTATAGGATATTAATCCATGCG
This sequence comes from Gammaproteobacteria bacterium, assembly GCA_029243585.1. Lineage (GTDB taxonomy): Bacteria > Pseudomonadota > Gammaproteobacteria > Steroidobacterales > Rariloculaceae > UBA6522. The sequence continues at coordinate 152 of JAQWRR010000065.1, read as the reverse complement.
TTCTGTCTCGGTTAGATCTACAATTAACTCAAGATTAATAAAAAATTCCTCGGGGAATCTCTCATGATTAAAATGAATAGTCTAAGGTTTTTTTGCTCAATACTACTGATTAGCATTTTACTTCTTGGTCGGGCGCAAGCCCAACAGGAATA